>CAZMMN010000117.1:0-2933 GCA_964567405.1 uncultured Rickettsiaceae bacterium
ATACTGAGAAGAATGCGACTTATGTTAACCTGGAAGGTAGAAGTCAGCGCAGTACAGCAGCAGTTGTGCCGCCTGGTAAAGCACTGGAAGACTGGTTGATAATTAGAGATTTGGCAAGGAAAATGAATATGGAATTAGAAATAGCGGATTTAGCTAGCCTTAGGGAGCAGATGGCAAGTTGGGCGCCGGTATTTAGCAGTATTGATTGTATTTTGCCAAGTAAGTTTACCAAGTTTAATGATTCCGGGCAGATAATAAAGAATGAGATAATGAAAGTTCCTACTAATTACTATATGACTGATGTAATTAGTAGAGCTTCAGTCAATATGGCAAGATGTGTGCAAGCTCAACATAATAAAGAACAGGCAGCATGACTGTTCAGTTAGCTTACCAATATTTATTTCCCATAATTTTTATTGCTCTGAAGGTAGTTTGCATTGTCTTGCCGCTGCTGTTATGTGTGGCTTATCTAACTTACGCCGAGCGACGCGTAATAGGTCTTATCCAGTTAAGGAGAGGACCAAACGTAGTTGGACCATTTGGCTTACTGCAGCCAATAGCCGATGCTGTTAAGTTGCTGTTCAAAGAACCGATTATTCCGTCAGCGGCTGATAAGCTACTATTTATAGTAGCGCCGGCAATTACTTTTGTTTTAAGCTTAGTTGGCTGGGCGGTAATTCCGTTTAATAAAGGATGGGTGCTTGCTGACATTAATGTTGGTGTTTTATATATAATGGCTATTTCCTCGCTCGGGGTTTATGGCATTATAATAGCGGGTTGGGCGAGCAATTCTAAATATGCTTTTTTAGGAGCCGTACGATCTTCTGCGCAGATGATTTCCTATGAAGTATCGATGGGATTAGTTATTGTTGCGGTACTGCTTACTACTGGTACTTTAAATCTTACCGAGATCATAGAAGCGCAGCGCACTAGGGCTTGGTGGATTGATTTGTTAATGTTGCCTATGGCGGTAGTGTTTTTTATTTCGGTGCTTGCTGAGACCAATCGTTTGCCTTTTGACCTGCCAGAAGCTGAAGCGGAATTAGTCGCGGGTTATAATGTTGAATATTCTTCCATGGGCTTTGCTTTATTTTTCCTAGGCGAATATGCTAATATGATACTAGTTAGCGCCATGACGACAATCTTTTTCCTTGGCGGTTATCTGCCGCCTTTCAACATAGCGGCTCTAAGCTTTGTTCCAGGCATTATTTGGTTTATCTTTAAAATTAGCTGCTTGCTGTTTTGTTTCCTATGGATTAGGGCTACTTTGCCGCGCTATCACTATGACCAGCTTATGCATCTTGGTTGGAAGGTCTTTTTGCCCCTTAGTCTGTTTTGGGTAGTATTAGTTGCTAGCATATTATTTTATGCTGACATGCTGCCAAGCGCTTAAAATAGCAAGTGGTGCATAAATATCATGCCTAATTTATGAAAATGATCCTTGTTAGCTTTAATGTAGAAAATTTTATTTTTCTTAGTTAAACTTTTGATTAAATATTAAGTAAGTTTTTAATTCTTAGGTTTAATAATTTATAACATTGATGTAATAAGGGGATATTAACATAGTTCAGCGGGATCAAAAAACACCAGAAGAAGACCCAATAGAAAAAGAACTAAAAAACTTTCTTTTGAAAGCCAATATACTAGATGCAGTGTCCTTTGCAGAAGGAGACCCTGTATATTCTATATCAAGTACACTAGCTAAACGTATAAGGGCTGTAACTCGCACAGATTCTAACTCTAAAGAAGCCGTTAAAGAATTATATCAAAAAAATTTACAACAAATTTTTGATGATACAGAAATGACTGCTGAACAACGTAGAGATTTTTGTAATTTACTTGACCAACATACTAACTCTTTGGCGCAGAAAGAATGGTTTGCGGGAGTACATAAAGAACTCCAAACTAGCCTTCAACCCGAAAAGTTAGAGCAAATTTTTTATAAAAATCGTTCGAGTGAAATAATGATACCGAAGATTGAAGATAAAATAGACAAGTTTCTAGAAAGTAATCAGATAAACAAAGAGCATCTAGAAACGAAGGGCTTTAAAGTTAAAGATATAGCACAATTTTTGGCGGCAAGCAATCAACCAGATAATAAAGTTCCACTTCAAGATTATGATGATTTGCCTCTTAAGAAATATCAAGAAATGTTACCTCTAGCCAATGGAAATCTAAATGGTAAGGAGCTCGAATTTATAGGTTTATTGAATGATATTACTAAGGGGCATTTTCACGATAGTTCACTAAAGAAAATACATCAGGATATCGGGCTTGAATGGGGACAGAAGCTAGAAGAAAGAGCTATGGAAGAGATGTTTAGCGAGATGGCGAGTGAGCATAATAATAATTCTACTAACCGAGCAAGTGTGGGAGAAATGGCAGAGGGCTTAGCTGCTGATAAAGACTCTATAGCGCAATCCCAGCAGAGAGAGATAATTTTTGGACCAAACAGCAGTATGTATAGATTGCTGAGCACTGAGTCGCCAGCTAGGATTGCCAGATTATTGGATGAAACAATTAAAGATGCTGAAGGCACGCCACGTTCTCTCACTAAAGAGGAGCTTTTACAAAATTCGCCCAAGGAGCTTCATGAAAAAATGGCAGAAGTGGGCAAAGCACTTGAAGAACGTCAACATAAACGCGGTTTTAAGCAAACGGTAACAGATTATCTTGATAAATTTGCAGTGGCTGTTAGTAGTTTAGTGGGAATCAGCCAAGTGCCAAAAGAGCTGGCAGGAATAAAAGAAGAAGTGCAGCAAGTTCTTAATGAAAGGCAAACTAATATTTCTCCTGACCTGCAGCAACAAGCGCGTAAAATCGGGCAAGCAGTAGAAATTGAAGCAACAGCCAGGGGCAGAAGAAATAGTGAATCAGCCGTGACTAACCCTAATAAAATACCTCACTCTGTCAGAACAGATAGAGGCTATAGT
>CAZMMN010000118.1:0-2858 GCA_964567405.1 uncultured Rickettsiaceae bacterium
CCCAGTCGCAAACACCGTCGCCCCACTCGAGAAAAAGTTCAAAAAGTCAAACATGAAGCCTTGATTAGACTTAATTAAAGTTGAATATGCTTAATTATAACACATATCCACCCGCTAAGAAGCAGGAATATTTAGCGGTTATCAACCTAGAAAGCAGTAGTTTTACTTGTAAAGCTTTTACTGATAATTTATATTTAATAATTATAACTTAAGAGCTTATATGCGCATATCAACAAAAGGACAGGTCACCATTCCCATAGAGATTAGGAATGAGCTGGGCTTGCTGCCGGATACTGAGGTGATGTTTAGCATTCAGGGCAACGCCGCTATTTTGCAGAAAAAGCCCAGCCATGCTTCTCGGAGAAGTCGCGGACAAAAGCTAATAGCGCAACTATCCGGCAAAAGCTCAGCTCATATGTCTACCGACGAAATCATGAAGCTGACTAGAAGATGATTCTGGTTGACAGCAATATCATCCTTGATGTTCTCACCTGCGATCCAGTTTGGCAGCAATGGTCTTCTGAGAAGCTGGCTGAATTTGCCGAAACTGGCGGGCTGGTCATTAATGACATGATTTATGCGGAAATTTCTATTGGCTTTGCCAGGATTGAAGAGCTGGAAGAAGCCTTGTCCGGCGGGTTTTTTAAGCTTGCTCCTATCCCGAAGGAAGCATTGTTCTTAGCCGGCAAGGCATTCTTGCAGTATAAATCCCAGCAAGGCAGCAAAACCTCAACCTTGCCAGACTTTTTTATCGGTGCCCACGCTGCAGTCCAGCAAATGCCCCTGCTAACCCGCGATAGCGCGAGATATAAAACCTACTTCCCTTCCGTAAAAGTGATTTGTCCATAAATAATTATGATGCTTATTGCAAGCTTAAATATATTTTAATATAATTTGCTTTTTCTAGTTAAGCTTCATTAATACCTCCGTCAGCAAAGATAAAACACTGCATCCATATAATATATATGACTTCACAGCAAGCCCCTATACTCAATAGCATATCTATACAAAACTACCGTGCCTTCTCACAAGAACAGAAAATAAATTTTGCAGTAAGCAATGGCAAAGCAGGCTCAGGGCTGACTGTTATAACCGGTGCAAATAATAGCGGCAAAACATCAGTGATTGAAGCTTTAATGTTAAGAGATGGCAGTCAGGTGCTTCCCTCTGAAAGACATACGGGGAGAAAGCCTATTATTAAAATAAAAATTAATGATAATCAAATTGAATTGACTACTAGAAAGAATGATTTTACCCTTAAAGCTGAGCCAGAAGGCAACGGAAATATTCTTGGAAACTCATTATTTACTCTACTATCCTATGAAAGAGATTGGGATAGCCTGTGTACTAATGAATCCAATAGCAATCTTGAACAAGCTTTCTCTAATGCAAAGCCAAGGAAACAAACTAACAATGATGGCGAAATGTGGAGAAGATTTGCTGGTTTTCTTAAAAAAATTTGTGAGAACGATAAACAAAAAGAAGAGCTAACTACGTTTCTTCAATCATTAATTCCTAATTTTAGCAGCTGGTCTATTGATATAAATGATAGTAGCCAAGAATATATAAAGTATAGCTCTGCTCACGGGACTGAACACAGAGCAGGCTTTTTGGGGACGGGTGTAATATCATTATTTAAGATAGGAGTAAGTTTATTAGAAGATAAGAACAAAAAATCATTAATAATAGATGAGCCGGAATTATCTCTCCATCCAACAGCGCAGAAGAAACTTAGCCAAATTATTATGGAAAAATCTAAAAACCGACAGATTATTTTATGCACCCATTCTCCATATTTTATAGACTGGGAATGTTTAAAGAATGGCGGAAAATTTTATCGGTTAAATAAGCATGATGATAAAGAATGCAGCGTCCATGAACTAAAGCTGGAACATATACAAAGTATTAACGGTTATGAAGAATATAATCGCCCTCATATATTAGATGTCACGGCTAAAGAAATAATGTTTGCCGACAAACTCCTATTTGTTGAAGGACAAACAGATGTAGGAATTATAAAAAATTGGGCAAAGAAGGAAGGAAAAACGCTAGCGTTCGAGTTATTTGGATATGGAGTCAATGGTTGGAATAACTTTCACTTATTTGCAAAAATCTGTAAAGAGCTTGGGCTTAGCAAAGCAGCTTTTTTGTATGATAAGGGCACCGAAAAGGATCAAGATTCCTATCGAAATAATATAACTTTAGATGACGATCTGGAACAGAATAAGCAAAAATACCCACAGTATTGTTTCCAGAAATTGCCAACTGAAGATATAGTTGATGAAAAGAATAAAGCAAGGGGATGCTTCGATAAGAAAGGCGATTTAAAACCAGAATACCAAGAGGAGTTTGAAAGGATCATGGAGGAGTTTAACAAATATTTTACGCCAGTAAATAAAATATAACCTCCTGTGGGCGCTAGTCTTTATTTGCTAGGCGGAAAGTTTTCAATATGGAAGCTTCCATTGCGTCCGAAGTAAATAGCCTTTCTGCCGTGGATGAAGATTTCATAATGAGTGCAGCCACCGCTCATAATGCGCTCCAAAAAAACTGGATAGCTGATGCGGCTTTGCTGAATATCTGCAATTGCATTTTTTATTGCATGTTCGTCAAAATTTTTGGCTATTTTTGGGGGTTTTTCTAAATTAAGAGCGACTGAGTAAACTTCGTCATTAACGCCAAAATAAGCAGTTTTTCGCCCTGCTAAATCAGCAATGTAATATTCTACGCCTGTGCCGGCAAGACGCATTACTACTTCAGGAAAGGTGATTTTTCCTTGCAGAGAAAGACTGAGGCAGTCGTTTATTATGTTATTATCCATATGCTATTGCCCTTGTTAATTGCTATAATCCAACCAT
>CAZMMN010000119.1:0-2773 GCA_964567405.1 uncultured Rickettsiaceae bacterium
GGGCATGTTTTGTTTAAATTAGCTTATTTCATCTTAATTTACTACAGTTATATTACTGATAGTTCAAATTTATGGGTAGTAAAAAGAGCAATACAATAACGACTTACTCCTTTAGTTTGGTTGACAAACTAAAGAGTAACCGTGGTACTGGCGTCTTTTTATGATGTTATTGATAGTTTTTTGTAAGGTATGGGGACTGGCGAGGCTAATTATTTTACAGCCGCCGCGTTTAGATTTAAGGCTACCCCAGGAGCAGATTATATCAGTAGAGCCGAACAGGTTAAGTTGGAGGGAGAGGGTGTAGTATTTGGTATGTTTTTGCCAGGAGTAGAGCATGGTTTTAGTTTGTAGGGATGATTTGGATATTGAACTGAGCTGGTGTTAGTTGTTGCTTGAGGAGGGGGAGGTTGTGGACATAGCCGTACTATTCTTGTCTTATGCTTTTAAGTTATAAAAAAATATTATAATTAATTACTAAGAAGTTATTTACAACTTAACCTAAGATAGTAAGATTAGATTAATCTAAAGTTGTTTAAATTAAAAATTATGCCATATTCCAAGCCTTGTCAGTATTCTACTAAATTAATAGAAAAACTAAAATCCTTAGATGTAGCAAATCCGCTAGATTTTGCACTTATTAGCAAGGCAATCTGCTGGGCTAAGAAGTACCATAACGGTCAGATGCGTAAAAGCGGCGAGCCTTTCTACAGCCATCCTCTAGAAGTAGCTTACATGATAGCGGATTATAGTCTCAAAACTGAAGTAATAGTTGCTAGCATTTTGCACGATATCGTAGAGGATACCGAAGTTACTGCTGGAATGCTCGTTGATGAGTTTGGTTGGCGAATATCTGAGATGGTGGATAGGCTTACCCGCGATAGACCAGATGGTAGCAAATGGACAGTAGAGGATATATTGAATAATGCTTATCAAAAAGGCGATATAGATGTACTACTGATTAAATTAATAGATAGGCTGCATAATATGCAGTCTATTAACGTCAAATCTATGGAAAAAATGGAAAAGACTTCAGAGGAAACACTTAAGAGGTTTATATCTCTTAGCATGTATCTAGGAGAAAAAATACCAGGAATGTTAGCAATAGAAAGACGGCTAGCTGAATTGTGTTATCAAGGCTTACCGGCGCTTAAACAAGACTCCGCACAAAATCAATCGATGATTTTTAGCAATAATTTCCAACTTCCTTCTCTCTCTTCACAAAGTATAATATCCCAAATCCATAACCCAGCGTCACAGGTAGCATAATTAATAATAATCCCCAGTTACCAAAATACTTTTCGCTGTAGATTAAGCCAAAGGAGGTAGCGACATGCATGAAGATACGAGAAAAAGCATAAGTAAAACCAGCGCATGAAAATCGTTTAAAAATTGGGAAATAACTATAAAAGATAGGGGTGGCTGGATTAGTGCTAAGAACAAACAGTACAGCAAAAGCTTGCACCAAAAATACGCCTGTTGGATCAGCTAGGTTATAAAAAATATACGGACAAAACAAGACAAAAGGAAGAAATACTGCAACCTTAAATCTTAGTATTTTTATAGGATGTATCTTATAGCTAAGGTACAATAATATTATATACCCTATCAATCCTACTATGGATACGATGAAGTTTTGCTGTATTACTTGCTCGGCTGTAAATGCAAAAGATTTCTTAAGAATGTTAGCGCAATAAACATAGGTAAAATAAAAGCATGTTGGCCAACCACATTGAATAAAAAAGAAAGCTATGGCTGTATGCATATTAATTCTTTCCTTTATAATTGGGTCATTTAATTCCTTAATATTATTAGTGTTAGCTTTATCTAAAATAGCCTTCAATCTACGTTTAGCATCAGCAAAATCTGTTGTTTCTTTAAGCGCTGTTCTAGCAACCCCGCCCACGATGGCAATGCCAGCGCCAATCCAGAAAGCTATACGCCAATTAACTTCATACCTAGTTGCAACAAATGCCATGCATAAAGCAGCTGTTCCGCCTAACATAGAAGCAATAGCAATTAACATTACCATGGGATATTGTTTAGGAGGCTTGACGAACTCAGTTAAGTAAATTTCTGCACCTACTATTTCTCCCATTGAAGACAAACCTTGCAACATACGGCATATTGTAACTAGCCAAGCAGCCGCAATGCCTATCTGGTCATAAGTAGGAAGAGTAGCCATGATAATGCAAGAGATGGACATCAAGAAAGTGGTTATAATAACAGTTGCTTTTCTTCCTATCTTATCTCCGATATAACCAAATATTAAAGCTCCAAAAGGGCGTAAAACAAATACAGAACAAAAAGCGAATGCTGCATGTAAAGACGCGGTAAAAGGATCGGTTTTAGGAAAAAACAGCTCATTAAGAAGCACTGCCATATGAACATACAGCATTAAGTCAAAATACTCCAAAAACGTACCAATGGATAAAAGCCCTATAGCTTCCTTCTGTTCTTTAGTTAAGCTAGTTTGAAGTTTACCTGCGGTTGCTTCCATATATAGATTATTTATCTGCAATGATGATTATCAAAGACTACAATTAAAAATAAGCTATTGCAATGTAACTATTGAGGTAAAGCTAATCATCGATGTTTATTCTCGCTTTATTATTGATCCTTGTAGCATATGAGTTACTTTTTCTAACCTATTGGATAGACAATAGAGTAGCCGTGGTACTGGCGTCTTTTTATGATGTTATTGATAGTTTTTTGTAAGGCATGGGGACTGGCTAGGCTAATTATTTTACAGCCGCCGCGTTTAGATTTAAGGCTA
>CAZMMN010000120.1:0-2687 GCA_964567405.1 uncultured Rickettsiaceae bacterium
ATGGTTGATGATGTGCAGAAGATTTCTAATTTAATAATGCCAGAAAAGGATTTCTGGAATAACGAGGCGAGAAGCTTATTCCTTGGGGTAGTGCTATATCTGCTTGCTGATCCTGGTAAAACCAAATCCTTTGGAGAGGTAGTAAGAACGATGCGCAGCGACGATGTGGTTTATAATTTGGCAGTAGTGCTAGATACGCTTGGCAAAGTCTTGCATCCGGTAGGCTATATGAATATTGCGGCTTTCTTACAAAAAGCTGATAAAGAACGTTCAGGAGTTATCTCCACCTTGAATTCCTCGCTAGAATTATGGGCAAATCCTTTAATTGATTCTGCCACTGCTTCCTCGGATTTTAACATACTTGATTTTAAAAAGAAAAAAACCACTATTTATGTGGGGTTAACTCCTGATAATATAGCGAGGCTTCAAAAATTAATGCAGGTATTTTATCAACAGGCAACAGAGTTTTTAAGCCGTAAAATGCCTAATATTAAGGAAGAACCATACGGAGTTATGTTTTTAATGGACGAATTCCCTACCCTTGGCAAGATGGAGCAATTCAAAGCGGGGATCGCTTATTTTAGAGGTTACCGTGTTCGCTTATTTCTAATCATCCAAGATACACAACAACTTAAAGGCACATATGAAGATGCTGGAATGAATTCATTTTTATCTAATTCTACCTTCCGTATTACTTTTGCCGCAAATAATTATGAGACTGCTAACTTAATTTCTCAGCTATGCGGCAATAAGACAGTCGAACAAACTTCCTTTAGCAAACCAATATTTTTTGACCTTAATATTACTACTAGAACCAAAAATGTTTCCCAAGTCCAACGAGCTTTATTATTGCCGCAAGAAGTCATCCAATTACCCAGAGATGAGCAAATAATACTTATTGAATCATTTCCCCCTATTAAATCCTATAAAATAAAGTATTTTGAAGATAAGTTTTTTACGCGTCGCTTACTACCTGCAACTTTCGTTCCTACTCAAGAACCTTTTAATCCTAATAGAGATAATAAAGAAGACGCCGACCGCGACTAAGAAAAATTTATAATTTCTACTAACAGTAAAGGGTGAATTTCTGTTAAATTACTATTAATAATGATCTTTACTGTGATGTATTTATGCGTATGGCAATAATTGATATTGGCTCTAATGCCATTAGAGGAGTAGTTTATGAGGATAATAGCCTAGGAGCACCCGAGATTTTTAATGAAAAATTTCGCAGCGACATATTGCACTTATTAACTTTGGAGGATCTACATGTAAAGCACTCTACTTATCTTTCTCTAAGCTATCTGCGGCATATTTTTAATCAATTGTCAGTCAGCAATATTAGCTGCGTTGCTACAGCAGTGTTACGAGATCACCCACGAGCAGAAGAATTTAAAAAAATCGTCTACCAAAAATTTGGCATTGAAATTAATATTTTATCCGGCGACAAAGAAGCTTATCTTACGGCAGTGGGTCTGATTGCCGGCATTCAAGATGCAAGCGGCATTGCAGCCGATCTTGGTGGAGGAAGTTTAGAGCTGGCTTTAGTTAATAATAAAAACGTCTGCAATCTCAAGTCATTGCCATTGGGAACACGGATAATTCGCCACGATCAATCTATTGATCTTTCAACATTAGCAGCGCTGATCAAGAGAGAATTTAGTGACTTCACCTACCCGAACTTATATTTAATCGGGGGGGCTTTTCGGATGATTGGGCGTATTTATATGGATTTTTCTCATTATCCATTAAAGAATCTACACCATCTTGAAATTGAAAAAAAAGAGTTTATCGCTTACCTTGATATGCTGCCTACGTTTTATAAATTTTCTTCTACTTATGAGGTAAGGAAAATTGACTGTAATGCTACTATAGTTATTAAGGCAATGTTGGAAACATTCTCACCTAATAAAGTCATAATTTCAAATTATGGACTTAAGGAAGGAGTTCGATTTACCTCGCTATCAGAGAGCGAAAGAGCTAAAAACATAGTATATGAACGCATTAATAATTTAGTAAAGTCTCGAAAAAGCAAAAGCTGCAACTTCAGCCAGTATCATAAAATAATAAGCGATTTGTTATTTCACTCTGACTCTACTACTCTTATTGTCTTAGACTGCGCTATCATGCTTTCTCAATTTAACAAAAACATTGATAAGACGCTAAGAGCAAATTTTGCCGTAGAATTTGTTTTATCTTCTGATATTCCTTTTAGTCACCGGCAAAGAATTATGCTAAGCTATGCCCTAGCTTTTACTTATAATGGACGCGGTGATATGTACATTAGCAGACTAGCTAAAAGAGTGCTGAATAAATATGATTATTGCAACAGTCAAATAATCGGCAGTTTTATTGCTATTGCCAGAAAAATTGATGGTCCCGAATTTGACTTTCCTTCTTTTGAATTTAAATCAAAAAATAAATATATTGAAATTGTTACCAACCAAATGCTGCCTTATCAGACCTTTGAAAAAGTATGCAACCATTTAAAAGATATTGCTTTTGCACAGAAAATGGTTAGTAATTAGTCGTTACTGACCAAACACTAACCCAACCACCTAGCACGATAATAAACATACTATCATCTTCCCAATGATTCTGGTGTTTGGGTGGTTGATTGGCGTGTCAGTTTATCCCGACTTCCGCATTTTTTGACAAGACGCAACCCTAGAGAGGGCATAGTAAAA
>CAZMMN010000121.1:0-2653 GCA_964567405.1 uncultured Rickettsiaceae bacterium
TATTACTCCCAAAAGCAATGATTTTGTCTATTTTGACCCTCCTTATCACAAGTCAGGCGAGAAGTTCTATACTAGACTGCCATTTAGCGAGGATGATCAAATAAGGCTTAGGAACTTTGCGCTGGAGTTGTATAACAAAGGAGTTAAACTGATGATCTCTAATAGCGACACAGATTTTATCAGAGACCTATACCAAGGCTTTAATATTGACACTGTTAAAACTAAGTATTCTATTGCCAACTGCCGACAAGAGTCAACTGAGTTATTAATTACTAATTATTGATGCAGTCGCATAAAATATAAAAATATTAGCTTTCTTATTAATCTTTAACATTTACAATTATACTGATTTTTTGATAGAGTGGAGTGACTATTAGTTAATAGGCTTTTTAATAATTCTTATGGAAGACATTAGTAATTGGCAATCAAAATTCATTCCTTCTCCTTATTCAGATAGGCTGCTTGCAAAGATTAAGAACCTTAATAAAGCGACAACGAAGCAAGTAGATATTTGCGAAATAGAAAAAGCTATTTACTACGCTAAGAAGTATCACGGACAACAAATGAGACAATCGGGCGAACCTTATTATTCTCATCCATTAGAAGTAGCATACATGGTTTCTAATTACCTTTTTAGAACAGAAATTATCGTAACTTCTATTTTGCATGATACAATTGAGGATACAGATCTTACTTTTGACATGATTAAACTCATTTTTAATGAAACAATTGCCAATCAAGTGAGGGATTTAACCAGGATCAAAGAAGATGGCAAAAAGATCAGCGCTAGTGACACAGTGGAACATTTGTGGCTGCAAAAAAAATATGACTTACTTCTAGTGAAGCAATTTGACAGGCTCCATAACATGCAAACATTAGGAGCCAAGTCCCCAGAAAAAATGAAAAAGATAATCGCCGAAACCTTGCAAACCTTCATAGTACTGGCTACATATCTTGAAATTCCAATAATAAGACAAGAACTAATCCAGTTATGTTATGAGCATTTAGGCATTAGTGAGCTTTTTGCAGCGAATTCTCATCCGGGTTTTTCATTGGATAGTTCCCAGCCGCTTTGTCCAACTTTTCAAAATGAAATAGACCAAATAAAAAGCCTATTCCTACCGGAAGCATAATAAGCCATAAGCCCCAATTGCCATACCATTCAATTAAATACACCAATCCAAAAGAAGTTATAATATGCATAAAAGCGCGTGATAGAGCAAATAACCAGCTAGCACAGGTAAAGCGTTTAAATACAGGAAAGTACTTTATCAAAATCGGTAAGGCTGGAAAAGCATCCGGTCTAAATATAATAAAAAATGATTGAATTAATAATATATCAAACGGATTCCTTGCATGATTTAGTAAATATGGACAAGCGATAATAAAAAAGCAGAATACTATAAATCTAGCTTTAAGAATTATTAGCGGATACACCTTATAGCACACATAAGTTAGTATTATGTAACTTACTAAGTTTACCATTGAGACAATAAAATTTTGGTGAATAACTTGCTCAGCTGTATAACCAAAAGAGCGCTTTAAGATGTTAGCGCAATGGGAGTAGGTAAAATAGAAAGATACTGGCCAGACGCATTCCATTAAAAAATAAGCTAAGGCGGTTTTTAAGTTAATTTTTTCTTGCCAAATTGGAGTGCTCTCTAATTTTTTGAAATCAACCTCCGCTTTATCTAGTATTGGGTTTAAGGCTTTTTTTATTTGTCGTTTGGCGTTAGCAAATTCAGGGGATTCCCGTAAAGAAGTTCGCGCCACTACCCCGGTAAGAGCAATTATAGCACCTATCCAAAAAGCGCTGCGCCAGTTAAAGTCATACAATGTTACCAAAGTTGCTATTGCCAGGGCAAAAGTTCCGCCTAAATTGCAAAAGATTTGAATTGATGCGACTACTGGGTATTGAATAGGCGGCTTAGTAAGCTCTAGTAAATAAATTTGCGCTCCCATTATCTCGCCCATAGAGGAAATGCCTTGAATAATTCGGCATAATGTGACGAGCCAAGCAGCAGCAACGCCAATTTGCGAATAAGTAGGGAGATTAGCCATAATCAGACACGAAGCAGCCATCATGAAAGTGGTAAAAATCACCGTCGTTTTGCGACCTATCTGATCCCCTAGCCAACCAAAAATAATTGCGCCAATTGGTCTAAAAACAAAAGTAGAACAAAATGCAAAAGCGCTAAGCAAGGATGCAGTATGGGGGTCTGTTTTAGGAAAAAAGAGATCATTTAATAAAACTGCCATATGCACATAGAGCATGAGATCGAAATATTCCAGAAAAGTGCCTACTGACAGTAAGCCTACTGCTCGCTTTTGGTCTTGGGTTAATATAGAAGAAGCTGTCATTTTCGTCATTATTTTAAGTTAGTTTATTATTGTTACTATATTATTGCTCCACTAAATAATCATTGAATATTCAACAAAGAATCAAGTTTAGAACAAATAATTAAAAATTTGTGATACATTTTATATACTTCTACCGCAAAATATCATAAAAACCGGCAAAGCCGGCAGCAATTGAGCAATTAAAACAGCTCGCCGGCGAGGCTTTGATTAAGAGCTGGTTATTGTCAATAATTGTGGTTAACCTCAGTTTGACATAAGGGGAAGGATTTGAGCAGGCAATTTATCAAGCTTT
>CAZMMN010000122.1:0-2605 GCA_964567405.1 uncultured Rickettsiaceae bacterium
CCCTACTAATAGTGCGGCTAATAATGAAACGGCAGCAGTCCCTCAATTAGCAGGCGATGAAGAAGCACGGAAGCGCAAAGAGCTTAAGCGCAAATCCACTATTGTTTTAATTGCTGGCAGTGAGGCAAAAAAGACCGCCGAGCAAATTGCCCAGGAAAGTGATTTTAAAAAACGCGGTAATCTAGAACTCACCTTAGGAAAAGGCAAGATTATAGATGCCGTCCTAGAGAGCGCAGTAAATACAGACTTTGGGGGGGAGATAAGGTCGGTAGTTAGCCGTGATATATTTTCGGAAGGAGGCAAAGTCATTCTCATCCCTAAAGGCTCCAAGGTGTTTGGCAGTTATTCTACTGGAATTAATGGTGCTTATGGCAGAATTGCAGTAGAATGGACAAGAATAGACCTTGCTAGCGGTTATAGCCTCAACTTGCAAGCCATAGGAATGGATAATCTCGGGAGAAAAGGCTATCAAGGTAGAGTAGATAATAAATTTAAAGAGCGGCTCTCTAATGCTATTTTAATTTCCTCTTTTAACATTGCTTTTGCTAATGCTCTAGATAAAGTAGTGGCACCGCCGAGCAGTTCTGATGCTACTGCAGCCAATACTGAAACAGCTACTAATATGCAAAATACTGCTCTTGCCATTTATAGTGACCCAAATAAAAGCGAAGATGTAAAAGTTGCTGAGATTTGCTCAAGCACCCAAGCGTTAATTAGCGATAAAAGCTCTAGTGCTTATACCTCACTTGTCCAATCATGTACTACCATTCCAACAATGGTAGGAGCTCAGCCTGGAGAAAAACTTAATTTAACAATGAATGCGGTAAATTCTTCGGCTGCCACTTTAATTTCCACTAGTACTACTGAAAGTACACCCACCCAAGCACAAAATGCTTCGAAACAAGCATTTACTGACGTAACGAATACTTTTAAGGAAATGCTAACGCAACAGCAATTTAAGCCTACTATTACCATAGATCAAGGCACCCCCATTAAAATCTACGTAAATCGCGATTATCTTTTCCCTAAAGCTGCTCTAACTGCGAAATCACGGTTAATCAAATGAGTTTTGCTGCCTTAGAAACTTATCTCCTCCCTTTTAGAAACTTATTTGCCGAAGAGGGTGTGAATGAAATAATGGTTAATAAGCCCAAAGAAGTGTGGATTGAAAAAAGAGGGGAACAACGCCTTGAAAAGCTGCCAGAACTAGATTTAGATCATCTACTGGGGCTCGGAAGGCTGGTCGCTCAATCCACTGATCAAACTATTTCGGAAGAAAGACCTCTTCTATCAGCTACTTTGCCTAATGGTTACCGCATTCAAGTAGTATTTCCCCCTGCCTGTGAACCTGGATATGTGGCTCTAGCAATTAGAAAAGGCAGCACAATGAGTTTATCTTTAGATGCTTACGCGCAAATGGGGGCATTTGACTCAACCTCTACTGCTAGCCTGGTAGATGAAAATGATCTTATTTTAATAAACTATCTTAAAGAGAGAAAAATCAAGGAATTTATTAAGCTAGCAGTAGTAGCTAAGAAAAATATTATTATTAGCGGCGGAACCTCTACCGGGAAAACGACTTTTACTAACGCTGCATTAGGAGAAATTCCCTCCGATGAAAGAATGATTACTGTTGAAGATGCACGGGAAGTATTACTGACTAATCACCATAATCGCGTTCATTTACTAGCTTCTAAAGGGGGGCAAGGTCGAGCTAAAGTTTCTACGCAAGATTTGATTGAAGCTTGTCTTAGGCTTCGCCCAGATCGCATTATTGTAGGAGAGCTAAGAGGTGCGGAGGCTTTCAGCTTTTTAAGAGCAATTAATACAGGGCATCCAGGTTCTATCTCAACCTTGCACGCTGATACTCCATCTATGGCATTAGAGCAGCTCAAGCTCATGGTCATGCAAGCAGGATTGGGTATGCCTCCTGACGAAGTAAAAAAATATATACTGGCGGTTGTGGATGTGGTAGTACAATTAAAACGCGGTGATCATGGACGCAGATATGTTTCCGAGATATATTATAAAAACTTAGTGAGCATATAGAATTTATGGAATGGTATAAAATTTTAAAAATTGCGCGCAATGTTTTTGGGCACTTAATAATTCATCCATTTGTAGTATTATGCACTTTTTGGATTAGCGGTGCTTTAGCAGCAACTTTTACTAATGAGTTTAGATTTATTGGCTTAGATTTGACAGCTCTCCATATTGCTTATAAATGGGCATATTGGCTGTTAAATGCTTGGTCGCAACTAAGCTTTAGTGCTTATAATTATTTGAAAATCAAGCTGTTAATCTCACTTTTTTTGCCGCCAATTATTGTGGCGTTGTTTTACTATAGGAATTTCGGACGCATTAAAAATCTCCAATTTTTTTCTCCTAAGGAAAAGGTTTACGGTGATGCGCGTTGGGCTTCACCTGATGATATTGAAAGAGCCGAGCTAAGAGCAAAGCATGGCATGTTGCTTGGCAAAGATAGCGGTGGTTATTTTGTTGCGGATGGATTTCAGCATGCTCTGCTTTTTGCGCCTACCGGTTCTGGCAAAGGCGTAGGTTTTGTAATACCTAACCTATTATTTTGGGAGCACTCAGTTATAGT
>CAZMMN010000123.1:0-2567 GCA_964567405.1 uncultured Rickettsiaceae bacterium
ATAGTAGCCTCCTAGTGCTGATTTACTTTTACCGGTGGCAAACGCTGCTATCCTAAATGCCGTAGAGGCTCTATTGATTACTTTACGAGTTTTAGTGCTAAATATCTTCTCTCCTGTAATTTTATTAGCGGGACAAAGTCCAAGCCACGAGGTAAAATGCTTTTCTGTTTGCCACTTCTCCATATTTAACCCAACTTCCGAGATAATCGTTTGTATTGTAAGTACATCAAGACCAGGAATTTTAGTAAAATCAGTACCGGTTATATCATACAATTCTTGCCTCAAGTTAAATGCAGGGTGATTCCTTCGAGACTTATTTTTTATTTTATCTAATGGCAAATTATTATCCTTTTTAGTAAATTTCTCATAGCAAGATTCTATTTTAATATCACATTCCCTAATCTTTTGCTGATAAAACTCATAAGATTCTAGTTCTTGTTGAAGTACAAATAGATGTTCTTCTCTATAATCACCCTCTAATGCCTTAGCTATTATTGCTACATCATTTTTTATTTGTACATCTTTTAATTCTGCCAATTTTTTAGTATCCCGCTCTCCAGTGAGTATTGCTTTAATAATTTTAATACCTGTACTGCCCGTGATATCACTTATAACCTTGTGTAGTTGAATATTCATTTGAGTCAAAGATTTTTGCATACGATGTATATGAGTCGCACCACTTCTGGTCAGGTTTTCTCTTTGTCTAATATAACCACGCAGTATACAAATTTGATCTTCTGGTCTAAATGATCCATGCAATAAGCCATAGCTATGTAATCTCTGTAGCCACTGACAATCCTGTACATCGGTTTTACGTCCGGGAACATTTTTTACATATCTAGCATTAACCAATTTTACTTCAAATCCTCTGGATTCAAGGATTTGAAAAACTGGTATCCAGTATACGCTGGTCGATTCCATTGCTACAGTTTTAACCTTACACTTTTCCAACCAGTTAGCTATTTCATTTAAATCTTCAGTAAAACAACTAAACTTTTGTATGTGTGACTGATCTCGATCTTCCGGTACACAAACATAATGAAATGTTGATCCTATATCAATACCTGCAGCATCAGGATTTATCATTTTTAATTGTGATACGGAATTATTATTTTGCTTTTTCATAACGCCTCCTCTAACATAATTTATTATGTCCTAGGATACTTTAAGTTGGAGCGGTTCATATACACAATCTTCTAAACGAGGTAATCATAATAATGATTCCATCAATATTACAACCGCTAGTTCCAAAACCATGCTAGACGACGGGCACTAAACACCATTGACATTACGGCTATAGCTCTTAAAATCGCCTAGGGTAATGACTATTGTATAATAATCATTTGGTGGTACGCAAGTTTCTTTCCTATATAACAAACTAGACAAAAGGGGACACTATACAATTCCCAATATTACGAAAAAAGTATTGTGGTAGACACTTGTGGGCAAAGTTACGTCAATTATATAGGGAAATAAGTCTTATTGCGAACAGCATTATCCATGCTGATTTTATAACTGCTTAATTCTTGGTTAAGTGTGGTCATAAATTTACTCTAATAGATTGCAATAAAACAATATTAACATTTAGTTTTACTATTAGTAAAAACTAAAATCCCACAATTTTCCACTTAATTATCTACTTTTGCCTGAATTTCTCTCCATAATTTTAACTGTATTGCCTTTTCCCCATATAGTGACCTCGCTATTATCCACCTTGATTTCTTTATCAGTATTTAGGGTGATAAAGTGGGGATAGTATCTTACGAGCAGAAAGGTTGATGCCATAGACAGGCTAACTGCTAGAGCTACAGTAATCAGTGCTTGTTTCAGGCTCTTCTTAAAACGTTGCTCATCTATCTGCTCTATCTTAGCTAAAGCTAGCTCAGCTTTCCCCTCTAACTTCTTTAGGTTTTCATAGCAAATATGGATTGCCTTATCTAAATCTTGTAATAAAGTTACTTTTATCTCCTGACTGATAGCTGGGATAATTGCTTTAAGATGCTCTGCTACTTTGTCTGGTAGTTTATTTAAAACATAACTTTCAGTCTTTAGCTTTTCCACCTCAATTTTTAAAATATCAGTTTGCTGGACTATTTTTTCATTAAAACTACTAAGGACTTTTTGCCAATCTTTTAATGCTGTATCAATTTGCCTTAGCTGATAAACTGTTTCTTGAGGAATTTCATCTTCTTCTATTGTAGATAAATTTTCGTCCTTTAACTCTTCTGTCATTTGATTAGTGCTCCTAATTAGTTTACTTTAACTTTAAATACATGAGGCAAGGTCGCTATTAGGCAGCGCCCTTGCTTTCTTCTCCTTACCCGCAATCTTACTATTACCATCATGATTGCCCTCATCATCACCTTGCAACTCCTGCTCCTGCTTTAACTGCTCCATTCTTGGATCAAGGATAAAGTCTGGTTGCAGGACTTTAGGAACGCTTGCTGGAGGCGTTTTAACCTTGGTAATAGCTACCTCAGGTTCTGGCAGCAAAATAAAGGCTTCTCCTGTTTCTAAACTTGCAATGTCGCTTGCTTCAATTAAAGGCTTTGACCTCCTCTGTTCAG
>CAZMMN010000124.1:0-296 GCA_964567405.1 uncultured Rickettsiaceae bacterium
GCGCCCAAATACTTCAAATGCATCTCTACTTGCCGTCTCTTCAACGCGCAACGAAACATTTCCTTCCTTTTCTCGCATAAGTCTTTCCCTCAGCATATTAGAAGTAAGCTTGTTTCCTTCTTGACCAGCAAGAGGAGAATCATTGGGAGAAAAAATAATAGATAAAGTGGGAGGATCAATAGGCAGCGAAGGCAGAGGCTCAGATACTTCAACCGCACATACGCTATCAGCAACGGTAGCACGCTCAAGCCCAGCAAGCGCTACAATATCTCCGCTACTTGCCTCTTCGACTGCTA
>CAZMMN010000124.1:306-2558 GCA_964567405.1 uncultured Rickettsiaceae bacterium
ACCCTTTCTAGACCGCGAAAAGCTAGTATTTTACTAATCCGTCCTGTCTCAATTATGCTGTTTTCCCGGCTTAATACTTTAACTGTTTGATTAACCTTAACTATGCCGCTATGAATTCTGCCAGTGATGATGCACCCTAAATAAGGGTTATATTCCCGAGTAGTAACAAGCATAGAAAAATGGGCATCATCATTAATGAGTGGCGGCGGAACAATTTCTAATATCAAGTCAAAGAGCGGTGCTATATCGCGGCGCTCGTCCTGTAAATTACGGACTGCAAAGCCAGCCCGCCCGGAAGCATATATAATAGGAAAGTCAAGCTGCTCATCACTTGCATCTAATGCGATGAATAGTTCAAGTATCTCGTCCGTTACCTCATCAATTCGCTGATCAGCCCTATCAATTTTATTAATAATCACAATGGGCTTTAAACCAATTTTAAGAGCTTTTGAAAGCACGAACTTGGTTTGCGGCATTACTCCTTCAGAGGAGTCCACCAATAAAATCACTCCATCCACCATAGTTAATATACGTTCAACCTCTCCTCCGAAATCAGCATGACCAGGAGTATCTACAATATTAATTCGCGTATTTTTCCACATTAGCGACGTACATTTTGCTAAAATAGTAATGCCTCTTTCGCGCTCTAAATCATTTGAATCCATTGCTCTTTCGGCTACTTCTTGGTTCGTTCTAAAAGTCCCGCTTTGTCTAAGCATCGTATCAACTAGCGTAGTTTTGCCGTGATCGACGTGTGCAATAATTGCAATGTTACGAATATCTTTCATATGATTATAATTAATGTTAATGAGAGTGTTTTTTGAAGTTTGAAAAATAAAAAATAGATTTTTTTTACTTAAATAGCAAATATAATATTTATTTACTATCTTTGCTAATATCTAAAGTTGGCAAAATAAAATTGGAGGTAAAATGCTCATTACTCAAATTAGATAATAATGGATCCACATGTTTAAAATTTCTAATATTTTGGTGAAAATATTTAAGAAAATTCCCTACAACTTTTGGTGCTGTCTTATCTGTAGTTACTAAGATTGCAGATACGGCGATTGTTGCTTGCTCATTAGAAATATCAGGATAAAAAGCCTTGCTTAAAGTCGCTTGATGAAAGGATTTATTACTATTAATAAGCTTAACAATTTTATCCCGCTCAATAGGGACAAACTCAACATTGCAACTATTGGTGATGTGACTCACAAACACATTTGGATGACCAACCATCAACATTAAAGCATCTACCTTCCCCGCGCACAGCTCTCGACCATATTGCTCATCGTCTAATTCAATATCCTCTGGCTCTTTAGCAAAACTATAAAATTTTCTTAATTCATTATAGGTGATAGTGCTGCCAGAAAAGCTAGCGCCATTAGTAATTTTTCTGCCTTCTATATCGCCAAATATTTTTATTTTATTCTCATCCTTAACAATTACTGTAAAAATTTCATCATGCAAACGAAGAACCTCTTTAAGCTCCTGCATTGGTTGGGCATTCGAGTAGTAACCTGTACCAGTAGCAGCATCTAACGCAATATTAGCTTGTACTAGCGCAAAGTCAATTTGCCCGCCCCTGAGTAATTTTATATTTTCTACCGAACCTTGCGTGGGAACAGCGTAGCATGTGATATTATTTGACTTAGAGATAAAATCGCAAAGTTTAAGACCAATTTGGTAATAACCACGCAATATATTGCCTGTGCCAATTTTTATAACCTTTTTTTCTTCGCTAGCAACCGCAAAGCTTAGCTTGCTCAAAAAAATACACAGCAAAATACCTAGTCTTAAGCAATTACCCATATTCTCTATTTATGAAAAATATTTTTCTTTATCTAAACTACCTTCACTATGATCAATAATCAAGGTAATTGTCGCATCCCCAGTAATATTAATAGTAGTACGAAGCATATCTAATATTCTATCAATCCCCGCAAGAATTGCTACTCCCTCAATAGGTAAGTTAACTGAAGATAAGACCATAGGCAGCATCATCAACGACGCGCCAGGAATTCCAGCCCCACCAATAGAACCAATGGTAGAAGTAAGGATAATCACTAAATAATCATGGAACGCTAACTCTACCCCAAGTAGCTGAGAAAAAAATACCGTGCAAAGCCCAAGGTTTATTGCAAAACCATTCATATTGATGGAAGCCCCCAAGGGGAGGACAAAAAAAGTATTCATTTCGGAAATTCCGAGCTGTTCGCGACATACCTGCATAGTAGTAGGCAGGGTAGCCT
>CAZMMN010000125.1:0-2539 GCA_964567405.1 uncultured Rickettsiaceae bacterium
ATTTACCATACTTCTTGACTTATTGTTAAATCACTAGTTTCGAAAGAAGTCTAATATAATAAATGCTAAATATTTTCCCGGAGCCACTTTAAAGTTTTTTTTAGCCAGCTACTTGTGCCTTCGTTTAAGTCGCCTTCTATGGAGTTTTTTTGCTGCTTCATTGAATAATTTTTTATCATTCCAATTGCTGTAGAATAGATAGAGGGATTATAGTCCTCTTTAAATCCTGGTAGAATAATAGGTTTGGCTATGCGCACTTGTTTTTCAAACACCTGACCTGCTAATTCCTTCATTCCTCTGAGAGTTGCTCCGCCTCCGGTGATGACTAAACGGCGAGCTAGCATATGATCAATACCAACTTTATCATATTGTTCTTTAATAAGCAAAAATATCTCTTCTGCCCTAGCATGAATTACCGCTGTAAGTTGCGCGGTAGCAATAGAAGATACAGTATTGTAAGGATTATCTGGTTCTATATCCTCGATGCTGATTGTACTATTTTTATCTAGAGTGGATAATACCGCACTGCCATATAATACTTTTAGTTTTTCCGCTGCATCTAAACTAACGGAAAAAATTTTGGCAATATCTGCGGTAATATTATGGCTTCCCATGGATACATAGCTGGTATATATTAGCTTATCAAATAGAAAAACTCCATAACTAGTAGTGAAAGCTCCCATATCAATTATAAATGTTCCTAAGTTTTTTTCCTCTTCCGAAAGGCACGCGATTCCTGAAGCGTAAATTGCCAGGTTCACATCGCTAATTTCAACTTGGCATTTAATAAAGCAATTGGTTAAATTTGACAATAAAGCCGAGTTAACACATACTATATGTAGCTGGCAACTAAGCTCCTTGCCAAACATACCAATAGGATTGTCAACACAAGTATTATCATCTACAGTAAATTCCACGGGGAAATAGTGAATAATTTCCTGATCTTTCATTTTGAATTCACTAAGGTTTTTATGGATTAGTTTTTTGACGTCTTGCTTAGAGATCTGTTGCTCGGGAATCTTTATTTTACTATACGTATAGTACGATTTTGTACCTACTCCAGATAAAGATAGAGCTATTTGCTTGACGTTTTTGCTGCAATCCTTCTCAAGCGCATAAATGGCATTAATGATGCTTGCCTCAGCTTTCTTTAGATCAGTCACTATTCCTGATTTAAAGCCGTGCGAATGATATAGACTTTGGCTTACTATTCTTACTTCTCCTTTTTTGTCTACAATAGCGGCAATCGCTGCTATTTTGCTGCTGCCTAAATCAAAAGCCACAAAGTTAGATAATCTTGCTTTCATACTTTAATTAGAATTTTGCCAATTACAATAAGGAATATTAGAATGAAGGAGATTTTTTATCGGTAAGGGAAGCAGTAGAAAATGTCAGTTTACTTCTAAGTGCTTCAATTGAAATACCAAGTATATTGGCAGCATGATTAAGATCCCCTAGGCAATAACCCACTGTATTTATTATTAGCTGCTTTTCGTTGTCTATGGGTTTATTGTTAGCAGACCCTTCGCTCTGAAAATGAATATTTATATCACTTGCTTCAATTTTATCGTTGGATGATAAAAGCACAGCGCGATATATTATATTTTCTAATTCTCTTATATTGCCAGGCCACTGATAATGCAGCATTTTATCTACAGCTTCTCTAGATAAAGTTTTCTGTTTTAGTTTATTATTTAAAGCATATTTTTTAATAAAACTAGTAGCTAATTCTTCTATATCTTCTGAGCGCTCTGATAATGGCGGCAATTCTATGCTAATAATATTTAAGCGGTAATATAAGTCCTCTCTAAAAGTTCCCCTTTTCACTTCCACAGGAAGGTCGCGATTTGAAGTAGCAATAATGCGCAAATCTACTTTAACAGGCTTGCTGCCTCCCACCCTATCAATTTCCTTTTCTTGTATGGCTCTAAGCAGCTTCGCCTGAAGCTTAATATCCATTTCGCTTATCTCATCAAGCAATAGAGTGCCCCCGTTTGATTCTTCAAATTTTCCAATCCTACGGGATAGTGCGCCAGTAAATGCGCCTTTTTCATGCCCAAACAACTCAGACTCTAGCAAGTTTTCTGGTATAGCGGCGCAGTTAACTCTTACGAAAGCTTTTTGCGCCCTTAGACTTTTATTATGGATATAATTAGCAAACACTTCTTTACCGGTGCCGGATGGTCCAGTTATGAGCACGTTAGCATCGGAGCAGGCAATCTTATCAGCTATCTCCATAACTTTTCTTAGGGCTGGCGAATTACCAATGATTGAAGTTGAATTGTTAGATATAGCAGCAAAAAGGGCGCCAATTAATTCTTCATTTGGAGGCAAAGGGAGGAATTCTTTAGCTCCTGCTTTAATTGCATTTACTGCCTCTTTAGGTGAAGCTTGTACCCCGTAGGCAATAACGGGGGTAGAAATATGTTCTTGCTTTATAGATTGTATAAAAGTTTCTATATTAAATCTCACATCTATCAAAACTAAGTCAGCGCCTTTGCCCTCTCTTAGAAAGCTTAGAGCTTCTTCAATACTGTCT
>CAZMMN010000126.1:0-1802 GCA_964567405.1 uncultured Rickettsiaceae bacterium
TCGCCGCTTTGTACAATTGGGAGCTGAAAAATTGAGTTTCGAAAGAGGTCTATTGTGGTTGAGAGTGATCTTCATAGCGGTATTCCAGTTCTTTGCATCGAGCTAAATTTAAATCATTGATTTCCTCCGAATTCTTATGATGTTGCTGATTGTTTATATTAGGCGGCTCAAGATCTTGCTGATGTTTCTCGATATAATTTAGGAAGTACGCGCACCCAATCAAATAGCTAATCGCCATCCCTGTAACAAATGCCGCATACCACCTCATGCCTTCCTCATATTTCATTTTAGCCTAGAGTAAGGATGTTTTTGAAGGGAACAAACCCGTAATTATTACTCGCGTAAATTTTACGCGTAATATTGAGGCGAGCTTTACTAAAAGAAAATATTAGTCGCGAATAGCTCCAGAAGAAGGTGGGATATAGAAATTAAGCTAATAGTATTTTTACTTGCGCTTATCAATTCTTTGCCCTTACTTTAACTCCAGCTATGGATTGTATGGTGAAGAAGAACATGAGAAATCGCTCAATAGATGAGAAGAGGAGTGATCCTGCAACCATCACCGATCAGATCGAACTTATTTGAGGACGTTTCTGCTTTTCTGATGCTAGAAGTGAAATGCCAAGGGGAGAATGACTTATAGAAGATCGAATTACAATCCATAATTGTGGTTGATTATAAAAAAATATCACAGCCTTTTGCTTTTTCTTTGAAAAAGATTGCCCTAGTAAATTATTATTTACTACAAAAATTTTTTTTATTAAGATTTATAAATAATTTAGTGGTGGTAAATAGCTTCTTATGAATAAGAGAGAAATAATATATAAGGCAATTTATAAAAATTCTACAGATAGCAAAGAATATATTTATATTGGCTGGAGCTCTCGCGCTCTTGAGGAAAGAAGAAAGGACCATTTAGTTCAAGCTTCAAACAATAGCCCTACCAGTTTTCACCAGGCGTTGAAAAACTTCGGTGAACAAAATTTTGAATGGAGCATAATAAAAGAGGGATCCGGGGGCTTAAAGAAATACGAAAGGAAGATTATAGCGGCGCATCAAAATAAGCCCGCAATTGTGGTATTAAATACTGTTCATACTAATCTTGTCGATAACTCAACCATCGATATATTAGAAAATGCGTGTGTTGATTATAAGTACGATCCAACAATGGAAGCAATAAACACAGGAAAGCTGAAACCAGTCAAAAATTGTAATAGTGGGGAAAAATACCACAGCCTAAATGAAGCCGCTAAAAAAACACGCATACCAAAAAGTAAATTAAAAAAACTTTGTGAAACTGGGGAAGCTTATTGGGGAGTAACATACGCTTTTTTAGATCATAAAAATGATCATATTCCTTATCTTATTAAAGAAGGAAATAATTATAATAAGAAAGAAATTAAAAATATTATGAACGGCGAAAAGTTTGACAGTCCTCGAAAAGCAGCTGAGAGGTATGAGGTTAGCATCAGTTCTATACTTTCTCATGCTAAGGGGCAATATGGAATTCTAAAGGATCAGCACATTTTATGTTATCTAGATAGCAATGGAGAGCCAATATTGACAGAAAGACACAAAAAAGCTCATGAAAGATTGAAACAAAGAGACCAGATTAAATTTGTAGTATGGCATATAAATGATAAAAGCACCATTAATAATGAAGGAGAGATTATTGAGGAAAAGAAGGTAGAGCAGTTTACAAACCTTCAGGAAATGATAAAGAAGATAGAAAAAGAGAAAAAGGTAAGATTAGATCATATAAAGGAGGTGATAGAGGGTAAAAGAGCGCATACAAAAAACTT
>CAZMMN010000126.1:1812-2523 GCA_964567405.1 uncultured Rickettsiaceae bacterium
CAGAATCGCTAAAGTTGAAGGAGGTAAAGTAATATTGCATAACTCTCATATATCCGATCCTAAAAAAGTTATTAGAAAAGTAGCTCTTTTAGATAAGGAACTTAAAATTGCAGAAAAGTTTGATAACCTTACTAGTGCCGCTAAGCACTACGGAATTGAAGATGGACAAATTAGCCAAGTCGCAAAAGGAAAAAATAAATCGGTTAAATGGAAAAACGAAAACAATGAAATTGAGCGATTAAGATTTGCATTTATCAAAGATGATGGTACGCTAGATTTAAAAGATAAACACAGAGCGCTATTAGAACATTCTGGAGATTGCTATTACAGAGTATTCAATAGCGGGAATTTTCAGCTTAATGATTACCCGTCCACTGCTGCTGTAGCAAGAGCTACTGGCGTACCCGCAAAAAAAATTAAAATGCATTTTAATACAACGAATGAACCTTTTAAAATACAATATTTTGAAATACAACGTATAAGTATAAGCTAAGGGTGTAAATTTGTAGGATATGTTATACTGAGGACTTTCGCGCTTTCAGATTTTAGGCGCCAAAGACAGTATAAGGCTGACGCCAGATAGCCTGCTGAAATTTAAGTAAAAGTTCATTTTTACTGAGTAAATAGTCATATTATTTGTGAAAGTCAAGACTTAAGCTGACAGTAGTAAAATCAGGCGGCTAGATAAGTAATAATGAGGTTGTCTAATAT
>CAZMMN010000127.1:0-2518 GCA_964567405.1 uncultured Rickettsiaceae bacterium
AAGACCTAGGGCAACGCCAATATTTTTAATTATTAAAATATATTGACTTATTTTTGTTGTTAGTTAGAAATAAAGTATGTTACCAAAACTTTAATTAAAATTAATAATCTAAAGAGGAATTATGTCGAAAATATCACCTAATATAGAACAACTAAAAAAGCAATTTACTCACCTCACCGATGCTTACACCAACTGTATCTTAGCTAGAAGAGATATAGACCCCACTGAGCGCTCATTCCATATTAAAGAAGCAAAAAGATGCCTAGAAGCAGCCCAGGATCCGGAATTAGTTAGTTGTATGGAGGAAACTACTAAAAATTACGCATTTGCTAATACACCCCAAATAATGATAAAATATATAGAAATAGCAATGCCATTACTAATAGAGGATGCAGTAAAGGTAGGAGAAAAGATGGCACTAGATGATCAAGCCAAGAGTAAACAAGCAGAAGAAAGCAATTTACAAAATACGCAGCTCGCCACACTAACTTCTGAGAACGAAAAATTAAAGAAACAACTCACAGAAGTACACCACGAAAACAACGCTCAAAAGCAAGTAGTTCAAAACTGGGAAAATAGTTTTCCAGCGTTGAGCAACAACCTTAATATGATCGCAGATTCAATCAATTCAGTTAAGAAAAGGGAGTGCCACCCAGATAATGAGCAAGAACAAAAGATAGATTCACAAGCGCAGGAAGAAACTGAAACTCAGCAATTCAAAGCAGAGCTTGCCAGTTTTACCAACAATGCTACTAACTCAACATCCAATGCTGCTAACTCAGTAACAGCCAACGAACAAGCATATTCTACAGCCAATGAGGAGAAGGATCAGAGCGCTAAGCCATTTTGGGATATAAATGGTGAGGTTAACAATAATCCTCAGCAAGATAATACTGAAGTATCAGTCACGGGTAATGTTAATGAACAATTGTCAGAACATCACTCATAATCGCTAGAGCGACTTGTTGCTTAAGCTAGTTACAAAATAAGAAAAGAAAAAATTTTAGGGAGCCACATGGCTCCTTAATTTTTTATGCTAGGATGATGATTTTGTCGCGCCAATATTAGCTTCTTTAGCAGCTGATTTTTTACAAGATAAAATAGGTGCCACAGCAAGTGCAGCGAATGCTGAGCAACAAAATACTAATGCAATTAAACTCCCTCCAAACAACCATAGCAATACTGTAGCTATAGCTATTAAGACAATAGAGGCTAAAGCAAAAACCTTCTTAATTTTTACCGTTTTTTCACGACTTTTCAGCTGAGCGATTTCCAGCTCATGCTTATTCTTCTGCTCTTGCTCAATTATCTCAATTAATCTATTTAAAGTCCCGGGGTGAATATCTTCATACTGGCTTATTAAGTCGAGTGGCGGCAGAATATTTTGAAATTTCTTACGGTAGAGATTAATATCTGACTCTGTTGGATCTATTTTAGCATAGCCTTTATTAAGTCTATTATTCTTATCAAAAAAAGTTTTTGTTTCTTTCATATCCATTATTTATTTTTTGCAGAGCTATTTCTATAGGCTTCCACATTTTCCATAATATTCTCTAGCGAGCAGCGTTCAAAAGTCAATATATCTATATCTCCTCGCTCTCTTATAAAGCTCAGAATGCTTAGAAAAATTTCTCTTCCGTCAGCGCTTTTTACTACCAATAGATATAAACACTAACTAACTTTTAAAAAGTCATGCTCTGGAATAAATGGCTCTCCCCTGAAATTTACTGCATTATTAAATTTATTGCAACAAGTTATCAGCCTTTTATCACAGCCAGCCATCAATATAATCTTCTCGCCTTCTCTTAAATCAAATGCCGATATCGCAGCAAGCTCAATATTATTATTAACATGATTATATATTTTGGCGCTAAATTGGCGAGCGCCAATCAGTGCCTCGCCCCCAGAAAAATAGCCGCTTTCTTTATCTATCCCCGCAGTAGTTATCATCCTCCCATTAATATGGGTGATAATCACAGCCATGCTGTAGTCACTTTTATTTAATTTGCATTTGTCATCGCCAAAATTTGCCCGACAGCTTCTGCTGAAAATATTTAACAATGATTGATTATACTTGGCGCTTTCTGGCTCCAAGCAAAGAGTAAAGCTTAAGTCACGCTTGGTATATAAGCTACAGTAATAAGTGAGGAAAGGCTGCAGCTGGCTTTGAGGATAATAGAGCATTATCTCTACTTTTGCGCCTGCTAAATCAAAACTCTCCTCAATACCGCCTTCTTCAAATATTCCTTCTAAAATTACATGATTCTGCGCACAGTCATTAAATACAGCTTCTTGTAAGGTTAAACCAGAATAAGGAATAAATATTATTCCATCAGCGCTAATTGCCTCACTCCAGGAAGTCAGAGATAGTCGTTTATTATTAGCCAACTGCACCTTAAAACAATAGATAAAATTTTCATTGGGTAAAATCGGAATAACCCGCATTTATACTACCTCAAGTAATTCAATAGACCTCTTTCGAAACTCAATTTTTCAGCTCCCAATTGTACAAAGCGGC
>CAZMMN010000128.1:0-2499 GCA_964567405.1 uncultured Rickettsiaceae bacterium
AATTTCATCAGCTCCTCACGCGACTCAAATTTGCTCGCCGTACTACTTTTAATTTGCGACAAATAGTTGTTAAACAACCTATAATTTACTCCGCTCACCACCCATCAGCCACCCTTAATCCCTTTATTATAAAGTCTTCTATGATTTAGATTAATAATTTAAGAAAATTATTTTTATGATTATTAAGAGAATTGCTTCTTAGCTGACGGAAGCTCTAAAATTTATATATTAACTTAGTGTTTTGAAATTCTTCAAATATTATAGTTAAATTAATACATAGAATTTTATTTTTTATATTGCTAGTAGGCTGACATGCGGAGATTAAATAAAGAACAAAAAGGCGCGATATTTCTTTTACAAATAGGCACGTTTTTAGAATATTTCGATCTCATGTTATTTGTTCATATGGCTGTTGTATTAAATGAACTCTTTTTTCCAAAGTTTGATCCGTTTACTAAATCCCTTTTATCGGCTTTTACTTTTTGCTCAACCTTTGCGCTAAAACCCATAGGGGCTTTAGTTTTTGGCTATATTGGCGACAAAGTAGGGCGCAAACATACGGTCGTTATAACCACTATGATTATGGCAGTATCATGTATAATTATGGCAAATGTGCCAACTTATGCTCAGATAGGCATAGCCGCTTCGTGGGTTATTACAATTTGCAGAGCTTTGCAAGGAATGTCTTCTATAGGAGAATCTATAGGAGCTGAACTTTATACGGCGGAGCTTATAGAAAAACCTTTGAGATATAAAGCGGTGGGTTATATAGGATTTGCCGGAGTTATAGGAATGGTCGCATCTCTTATGATAGCAAAAATCGTCCTGACTCTTGGAATAAATTGGAGAATAATCTTTTGGATTGGAGCGGCAATTGCGTTGATTGGTTCTGCTGCAAGAGTAACCTTGCGTGAATCTCCAGAGTTCAGCGATGCTTCTCGCAGGTTGCATAATATGCTGGAAACAGCCGAAAAAAATCCTGATTCCATAAGGAATAACCCCGCTTATTCGGAAACTGTATCTAAAAAAACTTCCCTAGCTTATTTTTTAGTTTTTTGTGGTTGGCCATTTTGCTTTTATTTTTCTTATGTTTATTGCAGCAGCATACTTAAAAGCCAATTTCACTACAGCAACGAAGAATTGATTTACCATAATTTGATTGTTTCTATATTTAATTCGATTGGTTTGTTTATATTTATCCGATTAACCGAGAAAATTCATCCTTTAGTTATACTTAAAGCAAAATTGATAGTTTATATTCCATTTCTTTGCTGCGTTCCTTTTTTGCTTTCAATCTCTCAATCTCAGCTAACAATAATGATAATTCAGATAATTGGCGTAGTTTTTGGTCACTCTACAATACCAGCTAAAGCAATATTCTTAATGCATTTCCCAATATTAAAAAGATTTCGTTACGCTAGCCTTATTACCGCCTTATCACATGTAACGCTTTATATTATAACCTCTTTTGGATTAGTTTATGCAATTGACTTTTTAGGTATATACGGAATATTGCTAATCTCTCTTCCCATTACCTTTAGCTTCTTACTTGGTTTGTTGCATTTTGAAAAACTTGAGAGACAAGCTGGTGAGTATCAGTGTTTTTTAAACAAGCCAAATAAGAATCCTGTTTCGTAAATTGAGGTAGATCATGCGATAGATCCCTAATAGATAAAATATCACAGCAGGCTTGATGGATTAATTCTTCAATGCTTTTATGTTGCAGATGCATAGCAGCTATAATAAAGCAATTTAATGTTTCATGTACTTTCTTTTCTAATTTTGCAGGGTCTTTTGCTGTTATAGTCTGCAAATTATGCAATCTATCGCAACATTTAATTAATATCACATCTTTATCTTTTGCATGATAAGCATCATTCAATATTTCCTCGACGCTTAATTTTCTTCCATCTGGTTTGTCGCGAGTAAGCCTATCAACCATTTCTTCAATTCTCTGCCCGAACTCATGCAGAATCATTCCCCCCGTAACTTCGGTATCTTCCACAATATCATGCAAAATACTAGCGACTATTACATCCGTCTTAAGCAAGTAATCAGATATCATGCAAGCCACTTCTATAGGGTGACTGTAGAAAGGCTCACCGCTTTTGCGCAGCTGTCCGTCGTGGTATTTCTGAGCCCAGAAAACAGCTTTTTCAATTAGGGCAAAGTCTAGCTGATTTTTGCTGTCTAGCCTTCTCAGCTTATCTAGCAGTTTAGTTGAATATTCACAATTCTTCATATAAGCCTTAAAATTCTGTTGATAATCTTAATTGTACTAAGTCTCTTTTATTCTAACAAGGACGCAAAGATGACGGACATACTGAACTGCTGCCTCTAAATGAGTAAGGCAAAAATATTTACAAACCATGATTAATCCCCGAGAAATTTGCTGGCTAAATCCCCCCCCGTACCCTAGTTTTATTGCTAACCACCCCCCATTGTAAAAAAAGGGAGATTTTTAGCAAAAACCGTATAAAACCTAAGAAAAACCCCAAA
>CAZMMN010000129.1:0-2496 GCA_964567405.1 uncultured Rickettsiaceae bacterium
CATCATCTGCCGGAGTATAGAGATACAGCAGCCAGGCATTGCTTCTTGCCGCCATGGGCTCAATGACCGAGCTCATTGCCCTAGGGTCATGGTAGGAATATTCGGAGATAACCGCCCCCTTAATGCCGCTGCCGCGAATAGAGGCATAGCGGTCACTACCGACAAACTGAATAACCGAGCCATTCTTAAAGATTATCCGCTCCTTATATTGTTGGCTCTTAGCAATAGCATCCACAGGAATAAACGACATATAGGGTCTGCCCTCCAGAGTCATGGCATCCCAAACTGAGAGCTTGCCCTGCGTCTTAGTGGGATAGACATACCAGTAAATGCCAACCTCCTTGAGCGCGCTGGCAGTAATCCAGTTAATGCCCATAATATCCTTACCGCTTCTACGGTGCCACACTGCAATCGCCTTCTTGCCGCCGCTATACAAATACCGCCATAGCGGCAGCTGAAAAGGATAGGGCTGCCAATCTACCGGAAATTTGCGAGCTATCTCAGCTGAGTTATAACCAGCTAGCTTTCTGCTGTTGGGCTTCTTCTCTCCGATTATGTCTCTCTTACCTGCCGTCACTATCACCCGCCTTCGCTCCAAATGACTCCACCTCAAAGCTTGGGATTGCTCCTTCGTCAGCTACACCCGGGCATTCAACGTCAAGCTCGCCTTCCTGTTGCTTACCAAATTTACCTTTACCACTCTTTAGTTTTTGCTTTAGCTTATTGCCCTCATTGCCCTGATATTTTGGCAAGTTGGCTTTCAAATATTCCAGCAAACTCTTAGAGCAGTACTTCCTCTTGCGCCCAATACACTCTCCAGCTTTGTTATAAGTCAGCTCCTCGTAGCCGTTGAGGGCTCTGTCGTATAATACTGCCTCAAGACGCTCAGTTGCCATTTGCTTTGCTAGCTCTATGCATTTCTCTAAGTTCTTGTCGCTGTGAATTAGCTGCATCGCTTCTAGCAGCGATAATTTTTTTAGAGATTGTGACTTTTTAAGCGCTAGCCCCAGACTTCCGCATTGGATCAAGGTATCTAGGAACTTCATCAGCTCCTCCCGTGAGCCAAATTGGCTTATACTAGCAGCCTTAATCTTTGCTGAATACTTGTCAAACAACTGGTAATTTACTAGGTTCACCATCCCTTTAAATCTCTCAATCCCTTTATTATAAAGGGTTATAGAGCCTCGCGCCAGCAGATTGAGAAGGATGCCTTGCTGATTTAGGTGAGTAGTTAGAGAGAAGGAGTAGGGCTATATAGTAAACGGCAATTAAAGAATTATTTTATTAGTTGGAAAAGCGGATAAATAGTGTAACTATTATAGACCAGGTGAAACTTTACGTTCAATTTATCCTCTTATCGTAAAAACTGACATGTAGAGCAAATATTGTGAGCAACTCTCAGGCAGTTATTTGCAATTTAATACAGTATGGTTAAATATTATTAATAAGTATCTTAAATTATCCACAATATGCCATATTCGGAACCTTGCCAGTATTCTACCAAATTAATAGAAAAGCTAAAATCCTTAGATGTAGCAAATCAGCTAGATTTTGATCTTATTAATAAAGCTATCTGCTGGTCTAAAAAGTACCATGATGGGCAGATGCGCAAAAGCGGCGAACCTTTCTTCACTCATCCGCTAGAAGTGGCTTACATGATAGCGGATTATAATCTAAAAACTGACGTAATAGTTGCCAGCATCTTGCATGATATAGTAGAAGATACCGAGGTTACTGCTGATATGCTCCTTGACGGCTTTGGTCGGAGAATAGAAGAGATGGTGGATAGACTTACCCGCGATAGACCAGACGGCAGCAAGTCGACTGTGGAGGAGGTGTTGAATAATGCTTATCAAAAGAATGATAAAGAAGTTTTATTAATCAAATTATTTGATAGGTTGCATAACATGCAGACCATAGGTGTAAAGATTTTGGATAAACAGATACAAGAATCAAAAGAAACTCTAAAGAATTTCATCACTTTAGCGATGTATCTAGAAAATATTACATTAGAAAAAACTATTAGTTATCTTTGTCATCAAATTTCTTCTGACCAAAAGAAAATTAATGAAATAACTTTTATGTATAATTTTTTAACACAAAAGGATAGTTACCAGTTGCCTTCTCTAATACCGTAAAATGGTTTATTCCCCAAATATAACCAATAATAATAGGAATCATTATTAACAATAATCCGTTATGATTGTAGTATTTTACAAGTAAAACAATACCAAATGAGCTAATAAAATACATTAATGCTCTTGATAAGGCATAAGTAAAACTAGCATAAGTAAAACGTTTAAATATAGGAAAATGCATAAAAAACACAGCTACTCCAGGATAGCCTGTAGGGCCTAATAATAATACACATAACTGGATATAAAATACATGTTCTGGGGTTGAAATGTTATTTAGTAAAACAGGTGTAAAAAGAATAAATACAAAGAATATATATGATTTTATTCGAAGAATTATTAGAGGGTGAATTCTCGATAC
>CAZMMN010000130.1:0-2486 GCA_964567405.1 uncultured Rickettsiaceae bacterium
CTAGCGCTTTACAAAAAAAATGGGAAAAAGGGAGAGAAGAAGGTAGGATTGAAGGAATACAAATAATAGCAAAGAAGATGTTGGCTAAGGGTAAAAGCGTAGATGAAGTTATAGAGATTACAGAATTAAGCAGAGAAGAAATTGAAAAGCTAAAAAACAATGAAACTTAATAGATATTAGAATCCTCTGAAATCAGCAATCCGAAAGCAAAAGACTAAGGTTAGAGGTTCTACTACTGTACACTAGGGTGCGCCATTCTTCGAAATTGGTACATTTTACGAAAGCATCGAACGGTGAACGTAGCTTAAACTCTAGCTTTCCGGCTTTTAACTTGAGGTTCTGAAACACTAATTTTATTAATTTGCGTTTTCCTTCAACGTCAGAACCTTTGAAGGTCTCAAGTGCCCCAGAAGCTAGTTCTACTACCCGAACCAGCGTTTCATAGAAGTTATTATCAGCATAATTATGATTTTCTATTTCTTGGATAAGATCTTCACGTTTTTGGATTAATTGTTGACGTTTTTCTTCGTAATCTTCTTTAGTAAGAGTCCCATCTAAAAATAGATCAGTTAATCTGTCTAAGCGATTTTTCATCTTAGTGTGCTTCTTGCTTGCACTCAGACATTCTTTCTTTGTAATAACCTTGCTTGCCGCTAGCAGACATTTTTATACACTCGATAACTTTTTTGAGAAGCTCAGGCTCTAAATGCATTGACGCAAACACTTTTTCTACTTCTTGCAAGATTTTTTCTTCTTTCACGTATACTCTCTTATTAGTATTATTGGGGTCTCCTGCTCTTAAATAAATCCACTCGTCAGTATGACCGTTACTATAAGTTTTTTTGTGTGTTTCAGAACTAACGATACGACCAGTCAAAGCACATGTTATCAATCCTTTGAATATATATTCTTTTTCGCCGTATTTAAATGGTTTTTTATTCCAACCGAGCCTTACTGCTTGGCAAGCATCAAATAGCTCTTTAGTGATAATGGGCGGGTAAATATGGGGGTATTCTTTCTTAGTTTTTAGTACTCTCATTACTCCGTAATAAAAGGGATTAGTTATTATGGAGTAGAGGTGAGACTTACATAAATTGCCCTGATTGCCTCTAGAGTTCTTTAGCCCCCATTCTTTAGTCTTCTTAACCATTACTGGCAGCGTATAATTGCCGGTAGCATAAGTCTCAAACAGCCTCTTAATTAACGGAGCTCTTACTTGGTCTAGAACTATTTTCCCTTTCCCTCGGTCTCTGCTGTTATCGCTAGTTATATGCAAGTAGCCAATAGGAGCGGCGCTTATCCATTCTCCTTGCCTTAGCTTCTCACCAATAGCGCGGTTGACATTATCTCGCAAGCTATCAACAAAGTTCTGAGCCATCATTACATTCATATTCCATATCATCCTATCTTGTGAGGTAGAATATTTATGAATAACACAATTTTCAGTATAAAAATGCAGCTCAATTTTTCCTCTTTCTGCTAGATCATTAAGCATAGGAGTTTCTTTATAGCTACGTTGCAGGCGATCTACTTTGTCTGATACTATTGCTATGACCTCTTTTTGTTTTCTAGCAAAGTCAATGCTTTCTTGATATTTTTTGCGCTGACCTACAGTAGAGCTTTCAGAAAACTCAAAGATTTTGATAACTTCTAAATTTCGCCTGAGGCAATATTCCTGCATCCTATATTTTTGTGCATCAATGGAGTAGCCTTCTTCTTGTTCCTTTGATGATACTCTTGCTAGCAATATTGCTTTGGTAGCTTTTGGTTCTCTCTCCATGGTTGTTCTCCATTTATATCTTATTCTTTTAAAGGCAGCTATTTTAAAATATTGCTGTTGTATTCAGTAGCTGCGGGTTACAATAGCCTTCTTAAGCATACTGCTCATACATCAGAGATAGATTAAGCGCCTTAGAAGTCAAGTAAAAGTAGTTATCTCGGTAGAATTTCAATTTGCTACAGAAGAAGTTTTAAGTGTTACATCTATATTGTTATTGCAAGCTGATAAATTTCTTGCTTTTTCTTTTTGCTTTTTTATCTTGTAATCTAGCATTATTCGGCAAAACTCGATTAAATTTCTAGCTGCCTCGTGAGCTTCTTGCTCAGTTAGTTCAGTTGGGGTAATAGTTTTTAACCTAGCAACTATTGTCTGATAAATTTCTTCAAAGGAGCGTTTATCCTTGTCTGTTTCTTTTATTATTTGCTTCATAGAGGCGCTATGCATATTAGTGTACCGCTTTTAAAGTTGAACTTTCTGGCTTCTTTTTCAGTTTTGCCTATTTTTTTCTAGCGTGCAACGGTGATTTCATAATTTGAAACTTCTGGTTGTCTATAAAGTCCTTGCTTACTTGCTTTCCTAAGCAAATAAATTTCATAAAATGAAATAATTTTTTTATCGTTTGAATTTAGTTAGCAGTGGTGATTTTCTATTAAAAATAATCCACTAAATAATACTGTTTAAGGCTAGTGCTATGAGATTATTCACA
>CAZMMN010000131.1:0-2461 GCA_964567405.1 uncultured Rickettsiaceae bacterium
TGGGATAACTTAAAAGCAATTATTCCAGGCGGCTCGTCAGTGCCACTACTGCCTAAATCTATCTGTGAAGAAGTTACTATGGATTTTGATGCTTTACGTGCAGTTGGTTCTGGGCTCGGCACAGGCGCAGTTATTGTCATGGATAAAAGCACGGATATAATAGAAGCTATAGCAAGGCTTAGCAAATTTTACATGCATGAGTCCTGCGGACAATGCAGCCCTTGCAGAGAAGGAACTGGTTGGATGTGGAAAGTAATGACTAGACTAGTCAAAGGGCAAGCTAGAATAGAAGAAATTGATTTGTTGCTAGATGTCACCAAACAAGTAGAGGGACATACTATTTGTGCGTTAGGAGATGCAGCTGCCTGGCCTATCCAAGGGCTAATTCGCCATTTTCGCAATGAAATTGAAGAAAGAATAAAAACTGCTGTCTTATCATAATATAAAAACTGAGAATCTCGGTAGATCGGTAGAAAAGATAATATGCAAGACCAAGCTCACTATATTGGACATAGAAGACGGCAAAAGCAAAAATTCCTAGCTAATAATGGAGAAGGCTTTGCGGAATATGAATTGCTGGAACTTTTGCTGTTTTTTTCTGTTCCTAGAAAGGATGTAAAACCATTAGCCAAAAGTTTATTAGAAAGATTCGGTACTATCGCTGACCTTATTAACGCTGATAAAGATAAATTGTTGTTATTAGAGGGAGTTACTGAGAATGTTTGTGTAAGTTTTTTCGTTATCCGCCAAGTAATTAATCGTGTCCTAAAGCAGAAGGTAGTAAATCAAAATATTATTAGCTCTTGGGGCGCCTTAATGGATTACTTGCGTTCTAGCATGGGCAATTTGAAATTAGAACAATTTAGAGTCATTTTTTTAAATAAAAAAAATGTTTTAATTGCCGATGATATAATAGCAACTGGCACTGTAGATCAAGCGATGATCTACCCCAGAGAGATCCTAAAGCGCATTTTATTTTATGAAGCTAGCGCAATTGTGCTGGCTCACAATCATCCAAGCGGTAAAGCTCAGCCTTCCAAAGCGGACATTGACCTAACTAATAAAATTATAGAAGTTTGTAATACTGTAAATGTTGCTGTCCATGATCATATAATCATTAGCAACACTGAATATTTTAGCTTTAAGTCCCATATGTTAATATAAAGTTGCAAGATAAAGCTTGCTGGGAAAAGAGCTAGAATCGGTAATAGAGAGGAGCGGAGTATAGCAAGTACAATTCAACAAAATTATTTACAGCATGGCAGGCAACTGTTATTGTTTGAGCAATAGCGAATTAAAATAATAGCAAGTATATGCCAGACTTATATAAATTGCTAAACGGCAAAAAAGGCTTAATTACTGGAGTAGCTAACCAGATGTCCATATCTTGGGCAATTGCCAAAGCTGCTAAAGAGCACGGAGCCAGCTTGGCGCTTACTTACCAAGGTGAAATACTAGAGAAAAGGATTATGCCGCTCAGTAGTGAGATTGGCTGTGATTTTGTCTGTCAATGTGACGTTACCTCTGAAGCTTCTATGGACATGCTGTTTGAAGTGGTTAAAGAAAAATGGGGAAGACTAGATTTCCTTGTTCATTCCATGGCTTTTGCTGATAAAGAAGAGCTCAAAGGACGCTATCTCAATACTAGCATGGATAACTTTCTTAATAGCATGAACATATCTTGCTATTCCCTAGCAGCCTTAGCAAGGCGGGCAGAGCCCTTAATGACAGAAGGAGGGAGCATCCTAACTCTTACCTACTACGGGGCAAGCAAGGTAATACCTAATTATAATGTTATGGGAGTAGCAAAAGCTGCTTTGGAAGCTAGCACTAAGTATTTAGCATATGATATGGGAGAAAATAACATTCGGGTAAATGCGATCTCCGCGGGTCCTATTAAAACCCTCGCTTCATCAGGGATTGGGGATTTTAAATCAATGCTTAGAGCGCATGAGATTACTGCTCCTTTAAAGAGAAATACTTCCGCCGCAGAAGTAGCAAACTCTGCAGTATATTTGCTAAGTCCTTTAAGCAGCGGGGTTACTGGCGAAATCCATTATGTTGATTGTGGCTATAACATAATGGGAGCAACAAGAATGTCGGATAAGTTGTAAGCATGTTAAAAACATGAAAAGCATATATAGCAGAACATGAGTAAAGATCTTAAAGACGACCAAATCACCTATGAGGAATTCGCACGCGTTGACTTACGTTGCGGTACAATAATTGAAGTTAAAGAATTCCCGCGCTCTAAAAAACCAGCTTTTAAAGTTTGGGCAGATTTTGGTAAGGAAATAGGTGTGTTACAAACCTCTGCTCAAATAACCACCCACTATTCTTGTGAATCCCTTATTGGTAGGCAAATTGTGGGTTGTGTAAAGCTAGGAGAGAAAAATATTGCCGCGTTTATTTCTCAGTTTCTGCTCTGCGGTTTTGCGGATGATAAGGGAGAGGTTTGCTT
>CAZMMN010000132.1:0-2418 GCA_964567405.1 uncultured Rickettsiaceae bacterium
CTCCTACTGCTAAGCCAATTTCTCTTTGTGCCATAGCAAATCTGGTGATAGAGTCAATTATACAAAGGACTTCTTTGCCTTGATTACGGAAATATTCGGCTATCGCCATAGTAGTATAAGCTGCTCTTTTGCGCATTAACGGTGATTCATCACCCGTCGCGACCACGATTACCGCTTGTTGATGCCCATTTTCTCCTAAATATTCTTCAATAAACTCCTTAACCTCGCGGCTACGCTCGCCAACTAACCCTATAACCTTAACATCAGTGTGAGCATATTTGGTAAGCATCGCAATTAATACCGATTTACCCACGCCGCTACCGGCAAATATACCCATACGTTGTCCGTAGCAGCAGCTAACAAAAGTATCGATTGCTTTTACGCCTAAATCAATTTTATCTCCTACTCTGCCTCTTTTTTGCGATGGGGGAGGGGAGGCTTTTAATTGGTAAGCTTTCTCACCCAGTTTTAGCGGCCCTTTATGGTCTATGGGCTGTCCAAACGCATTGATTATGCGACCAAGCCACGAAGCATCAGGGTAAATAACGTTACCATGCTGATACACCTCGACTTTTGATCCCGCCTTTACCCCTTGAGTATCTTCAAAAGGCATCAGCAAGGTAATGACATTGTCAAAGCCCACCACCTCGCACATAATGCTCTCGCCTCTTTCCTTATGAATTAGGCACCGTGAGCCAATAGAAACAAAATCACTAATGCCTTTGCATTCAATAATAATGCCTTTAATGGCGCTGACTTTTCCAAATATTTTTATAGGTTCAAGGGCGCTAATCTGACTGCGAATTAATTCAAAATTTTCTATAAGGCTCATAATTATTCTAATTCAGTAATATTACTTATCGATGCAGGAGCAAAAAAATTTCCTTGCATATAGTCAATTTCCATATCCTCTAAAACTTGAGCAATTTTAGCATTTTCTACAAATTCTGCTATAGTTTTAATGCCTAAAGCTTTAGCAATTTTCACTATTGCCTCAACAAAGTGCCTGCTAATTTGATTATCTATAATATCTCGTATATAACTTCCGTCAATTTTAATATAATCTAGTGGATAATTTTTGAGTTGCTTAAAAGAAGTAGCTCCTGCGCCAAAATCATCTAATGCAAACTTGCAGCCTAGTGAGCGTAGCGTCTTAATGAATAATTTAGCTTTTTCGTAATTTTTATTAATCGAGGTTTCGGTAATTTCTATAATTAATCTATGAGCAACATTATATTTACTTAGTAAATTTTCCGTGATTTTTAATATATTACTGTCTAACATGCCGCAATTGGAAAGATTAAATGCTAAATTAATTTTAGTACTGCTAGATAGCTGCTGGATTGCCATTGCTAATGCTTGGTAATTAATAATATTAATTAAGCCGTTGCTTTCTATGTCTTTAATTATAGCAGCGGGAGAAACCAAATCGTTACTAGAATTAAGAAAGCGCAGCAAACACTCGTGATAAATGACGCTGCTGTTTTTTTTATCAATAACAGGCTGATAAGCAAATCTCACTGTATTATTTACTAGATTTTGCCGTAATAAATTAAGTTCTGCATTAGCTGTATTAGAAAGGTTTAATTCATACTTATGAAAGTTTTGATTATATTCTTGATAATAGCCAGCATCTTTGTGGCGAATTAACATATCAGTTAAGATTTTATAAATTTCATTAGCGTTAATGGCATCCTCCGGGAAGGAAATGCTAGCAATTTTACAGTTAAGATTAGCATTTAGCTGAAGATTTACCGAGAGCTGCAATGCCTGATAAGTATTAAAGGCAATATCGCTTATTATTTCTTTAGTGCAGCTGCGGGGAAGCAGTAAAATTATTGCGTCATAATGAAGTTGGCTATAAGGAATATATCGGATATTGGTAGAGCAAATGGAATAAGGAGAATCGCAATTAATTAGCCTTATTAATAAACAATGTCCATATTTAGCCTTGTTAATTTCTATTTGCAGTAATTTGAGTTTTTCTGATATATTATTAGTCATGGCTTCACTTTATTATATGCGATGCGTCAGCGCAAATAACAAAAAATTATGGCTAGAATTAAGAGGATTAAAGAGAAGTTAAGTGTTTTGCAGCCACATCATTTGGAAATTATCGATGAAAGCGCAGCGCATGCTAATCATTTTAAAAGTAGTTTTATTGAGGCAACTCATATAACAATCAAGATTGCAACAGAGCATTTTTCTGGCATAAAAAGAATTGAGCAACACAAAATCATTACTCGGTTATTAAAAGATGAATTTAACTCCGGCTTGCATGCTCTGTCTATTCAAGTTATAACATAAAGAATAATGCAGATTGAAGAACTTTAAAAAAGTGAGCATTGCCTGATTGGACTAATTTTAAAGTTCAAGCTCACACATGAATTTAATAGAAATTTGGAGTATAAATAAACA
>CAZMMN010000133.1:0-2407 GCA_964567405.1 uncultured Rickettsiaceae bacterium
CGCCGCTTTGTACAATTGGGAGCTGAAAAATTGAGTTTCGAAAGAGGTCTATTGCTTAAATAACCATTACCATCTTTTATAATTAATGCCCCACTAGGGCGAGCACCATTTTTTAATAATCTTCTGTTCCAGTTTGTTGCCTGCAAATGCAGATCAATCGGATAGTTTGCCGCTTCTAAACAAGATAGCCCATAATGTTGATTAGTAGGATGGTAATTTTTAAGATGTAGTACTCTGCTCATTCTGGTGAACTTGTCAATCTCATAAATCTTCTCGCCGCTGCTGGAATTATATCTATAAGCTATAGGACAATTATTCTGTAATACTAATTCAGTCGCTAAAGCGGGCAATAAATACATCTCTTTAGGAGAGTTGCTGATCAACGATGACGACAAGATATAAGCATTACCAAATAATAATTTGCTGGCTATTACTTCGTGAAAAAAATCTGCCCCTGCTTTTTCAGGGTTAGGCTTTTTTAATAATTTATAAGCGGGATGATGATTAAGTAATTGGCTTTTGCCGTTATGGCTTTTAAAAACCAACCAAGGCACATGGCTTGCCGATTGCGCAATAAGGTTAACGCAACGATAAACTATTACATTTTTGTGATACGCCTCTACTCCCCTTGCCTCGCTAGAAAATAGCTGCCAATTAGCCTCGGCAATATTAAACAAGTGAGATTTTTGAACTTTTTTTACATTAAGAAGGTTTTTAAAATAATTTAGCAACATTTAAACAAATTTTTTAGTTGGTGAGAGTTTTAAATGGTAAAACTTTACTACTAATTAGCGCTGTCATTAAGGGTAAATCCGATAAATTTGTTGCAAGTTGGCAATTTTATATTAATATAAGCTATAAACACGCAAGCTTTTTGAACCTAAAATAAGTTAATAATGTGGCATCGCAATTTATTGAATTAATCATTTTTGCTGGGATTGCTTTTTTTATAATAAATAAATTAATTGCCACCTTAGGTGCCACCTCAGAAGAGGACAAAAGCAAGCGTCACTCTGTATTTGGTGATTCTACTTCGCTTAAAGACGTTACTAACACTACAGGCAGCTCACCCAAACAAAGTGTAGAAAAAACGGAAATCTATGATGCTGCTTTAACTCAAGAGATTTTGGAAGAATTTGCCGAGCTAGGCAATAAAGAAGGTATTAAACGCAGCTATGACCTTTTATTACTTCGCTTGCCAAATTTTAAGCTGATAAAGTTCTTAAATAGCGCTAAGGTAGTTTTTAAGATGATAATAGAATTGCACAATAGCGATCCGGAAAAATTATCAACCTTAGTAGATAAAAGATATTTAGAACAATTCAAAGCTTTAGCATCGAGATATAATGTGCCAGTGAACGATAGTAACCTGACCGTTAAATTATCGGACATTTACATGTTTGGTAACAATGTTTTTATTAGAGTGTTGTTTATGGGGCAAAATGTTATTTCTAACATAACCGATCTAAAAGAGGAATGGACATTTACCAAAAGCCTCGTAAAACCTGGTCCAGAATGGTATTTATCTAACGTGGAGTAAGTGCAGTAATGCTGCACTTACTCGGCAAAAATGTCAGTAAAGTTAATCTATTATAGGATAATAACCATAAAAGATGATATGATAAGCTTGATATTAAGGAAGTAAATGTCAGGACTTGAATTAAACAAGATTATTGCCTCAATTTTGCTGGCAAGCTTAATTGCCATGCTAGTAGGCAAAATAGCTGATATATTATATAAGCCCAATCTTCAGCCAGAACATAGAGGCTACAGCATTAATACAAACCTGGCGACGGAAAATCCTATTAACGCTGAAAGTAACAAGCAGCAAACAATTAATATTGCCGGAATCATGAAAAATGCTAACGCAGAACTAGGCAAAAAAATAATTAGCAAATGTATCTCCTGCCATACTTTTGAAAAAGGTGCACCGCATAAAGTGGGTCCAAATTTATGGAATATATTTGGTTCCACCAAAGGAGAATTAGAAGGATATAAATTCTCAAGCGCTTTGGCAAACAAGGGAGGCATATGGGATGAAGAGAGTTTATTTGCCTTTTTAAGTAAGCCTAGCAAATACATACCTGGTACTAAAATGTCATTTATAGGTCTAGAAAAGCCTGAAGATATAGCCAATGTCATTATGTTTTTGAAAACTCAAGCACATGATTGAGATTAAGGATTTTATTCTACTCAAAATAGCAAAAATATCCACGTGCTAAAAGTACTTGGCATTGAGACTAGCTGTGATGATACGTCAGCCGCAATAGTTAATGAAGAAAAAGTAATATTATCTAATATAATTGCCTCGCAAATTGAGGAGCATCAAGCCTTTATTGGAGTCGTACCAGAAATAGCGGCAAGAGCTCACCTGCAAAATTTGCCGACTATAACTCTTGCCGCGCTC
>CAZMMN010000134.1:0-2393 GCA_964567405.1 uncultured Rickettsiaceae bacterium
AGCCAGTATTTGCCTCTGGCGACGCTAATAGGCTGTTTAACAATATCGTTAAATTTATTAAAGTGAGCTAATGCCCAATCAGGTTTTTTTATAAATCTCAAAGCCAGCCAGCCGAGCAAAAATTGCTGATCGCTAAGGTCGCGTGCGCTGGTAGCTAAAATTTTGCTAGCCACTTTATAAGCCTCCGTAAATCGCTTGCGATCAATTAATTCTCTAGCATAATATGCTTGCAGGCGCCACCAATCATGCTTATGAGGGTAGTTGGTTTTCACTTTGTCGAACAGTTTGATAATTTTGGTATCTGGCTCTTCCTTCTTTTTGAATTTTAAGTAATGAAATAAAAGCCCGGAAGTATAATATTGGTCAGGGATTTTGCTAAATAATTGGTCGGCGGTAGGTTTATTTTCAATTGCCACCATTTCGGCAGTAAAGGATTTTTGGTAATTTGTGCTTACTAAAGGCAATAATTGTTGCGCCCTGACAATAGAGCCTTTCCATAGTAATTCTTCTATTTTTTTTATATGATCTTCTTCAGTAAAATAAGGCTTAAATTCCGCATAATATTTTTGCTCTTCAGCTTTGCTAAACTCTCCATATATCCAGCCGTTTCTTATTATTTCTTTGTTAGGATTTTTATCTAATCTTGCATTTGCAAATGCATAAAATTTATGCCCTTCCTCTGTTTGTGGTGGGTTTTTACTGAACCACTCAACGATAATTTTGGGGTCAGTATCATAGTTTAGATATTTCTCTGCTCTCTTTTTTAACTTAGAAATTTCTGCCCAATTAGGATTGGCGTTAATGAAACTTATAACGACAGCAAAATTGTTAGATCCGGCTTCTTTATCTAAAAATTTCTGTGATGATACTATCTTGAGCAGTAATTTATTACCCGAATCTTTGGCTATACTCTCTGCTTGTTGCCAATTTTTGCCGTTTATATGCTTGAAAACTTCTTGGGTGCTATCATACGCCCTAACGGTAGCTGATAGGCACAAAGTAATTAAAATAAGTGAAATTTTAAGCTTTATCTTCATAAATGTGATAGTATTTTATTGTTATATAATTAATTTTATCTTATGAATAGAGTTTTTATCTTTCCTGGTCAAGGTTCCCAAACAGTGGGAATGGGAAAAGAATTTTATGATACCTTCCCAATTGCTAAAGAGACGCTAAACCTAGTTGACAGTAGCCTGAATTATAGACTAAGTGAGATTATTTTCAACGGTCCAGATGAAGATTTAACTTCCACTGTCAATGCTCAACCAGCTTTAATGGCTGTATCAATGGCAATGCTCAATACTATCATGCAGCAAAGTAACCTGAAAATTAACTTGCTTTGTAGCTATGTAGCAGGGCATTCTTTGGGTGAGTATAGCGCGCTTTGTGCAAGTGGCGCTATTAGCTTAGATACCGCAGCTCGTTTGTTACAAGTGCGCGGGCGAGCAATGCAAGAAGCTTGTCAACCTGGCGAGGGGGTAATGGAGGCAATAATTGGAATGGATCTAGTGCAAATTGAAGAGATAATTGACAGCTGCCGCGACGGCGGGCTAGGGGTTTGTCAGGTAGCTAATGATAATGTAACTGGTCAGGTAGTTATAAGTGGTCATAGTGCGTATGTAAATAAAGTCTCTTTAATTGTTAAAGATTTAGGCTATAAATCTATCCGCCTAAAAGTTAGTAGCCCATTCCATTGCAGCCTGATGCAAAAAGCAGAACGCAAGATGGCGGCTGCCTTAGAAATAGCTGCAATCAGTCAGCCGCTAACTCCATTAATAGCAAATTACACCGCTGAACCTACTAGCGATATAATAACAATTAAGCAGAACTTAATAGCTCAAATATGTGCAAGAGTAAGATGGCGCGAAAGTATGGATAAGCTATCTAGTTTAGGAGTGGAAGAGGTAGTAGAAATAGGTAATGCTAAAGTTTTGACGGGGATGCTAAGAAGGGCAGGGTATAGGTTTAAACTCACCAACATTAGCAACCTAGCAGAGTTTGATCAGTTTATGTCTATTCTTTAAAGGCGAGAGAGGGCGGTTCTCCTTATCTAATCTATTGCTAATTTATGCTTTAGATTTACTAATTTTATGTGGCAGTTAATGCTGCATTTGGGGTTTTTTACCTTGTTTTTGGCTACTGCTCCGTGCTTAGGGGCGAGTGCGAGGTTATGCAGGAATTCTTGAGTTTCCTTATATAGATACTGCACTTTTACTTTGGTTACTCCTTGTTCTTTAAATGCCAGCTGTTCCGCAGCTTTTTCAGAAACATCTAAAATGCGTCCTTTAGCAAAAGGTCCTCTATCGTTAACCATTACTATTATGGTTTTTTCGTTCTCTAAGTTAGTAACTTTAACTAAGCTTGGTAGAGGCAGAGTGCGGTGAGCGGCTGTT
>CAZMMN010000135.1:0-2388 GCA_964567405.1 uncultured Rickettsiaceae bacterium
AAAAAGCGGTCTTATATCTGCTCCTTGCGTAAGCCACTTCAGGCTAGCAATTCACTTGTTACTGGCAATTGCCTTATATACTCTATTATTCTGGCAATTAATTGGGGCTTCCTTTGACAAAATACCTACTAGCAGCATGAAAAGTGATTTAGTACCTCTTAACATCGGGTTAAATATTTGTTTGATATTGTTATTTATTCAAATAACTTTTGGGGCCTTTGTCGCAGGACTTGACGCTGGCCTTGTTTATAATCAATTTCCGCTTATGGGGGACTCAATCATACCAAATGAAATTACTTCTGGAAAATTTGGTTTAAATAGCTTTTATGACCCGGTATTTGTACAGTTTATCCATAGAATGCTTGCTTACATTGTTACAATAGCCATTCTTGTTACTTGTCTTATTGGTTTAAAAATACAAAACTTACTATTATCTAAATCTTTAGTTTATTTGATTATAACTCTTATATTACAGGTTATGGTGGGTATTTTAACTTTAATTTATTTAGTACCGATTACACTTGCGTTACTTCATCAAATAGGTGCTGTAATACTAATTTCTACCCTGTTATGGACTAAATATCTAGCTGTAAATTAAAATGATAGAACTGAAAGTTGAAAACATTGTAAAAACAAGATTAGATAGATTTCTAAGGCAAAAATTTACCTATTTAACTCAAGGAGTTATCGAAAAAAATTTACGAAAAGGACAAATCAAGGTAAATGCTAAAAAAGCAAAAGCACATACTAGAATTTGTAAAGGTGATGTAGTAAATATTGCTAACTGTCTTATAAACGAAAATCTTACCGTACTGCAAAAAACTTTTTTTTCTCCTGCTACCATTTCCCTAGCTGACAAAATTCTTAATGAGTATCTTATCTTTTCGTGTGATCAATTTATAGCCATTAATAAACCTAATGGTATTGCTCCGCAGGGCGGTAGCAAGATAACTATCAGCATAGATCATGCCTTGCAATATTTAAATGAAACTGAAAAAAGTCAGTATAAATTAGTTCATAGATTGGATAAAGATACGAGCGGGGTTTTCATTATAGCTAAAAATTTAAATAGTGCCATTCTACTTACGGAAGCCTTCAGGGAAAAACAAATACAAAAAACTTATATAGCAATATTAACAGGTAATATGTCCTTTATTCCTAAAGAAGGAACTATTGAAAGCTATATTGGTAAAGAAAAATCTGGAATTCATGAAATAGTTAAAGAAAGTGAAAATGGAAAATTTGCAAAAACTCTATATCAAATATTAGCACTTAACAACGATAGTGCTATAGTAAAATATAATCCTCTAACCGGCAGAATGCACCAATTAAGATATCATAGCAAACAACTAGGATTTCCAATTTTAGGAGACTTAAAATATGGCGGGCTACCTTTTAAAAGGATGATGTTACATGCACTAGAAATTATAATTCCAGCAAAAATATTCGGTAAGGAACAAGTGATCAGGGCTCCTTTGGATAAAATTTTTGAGCCCTATTTTAAGAAAATTAATCCTTTATTAAAATTGAAGGAGCGGTAAGGTTATTACTCGTCGAGCTGAAAAATAAAGTATCCATCCCCAAGAGTAGTTATCCCTTGCTCTTCTTGCATAACCCCTTGTTCTAACGATTTTTTATTAACTTCTAAATCAGTACGTTGTAAAGAAATACCTAAATCCGAATTTTCATCACTACCAGTTATTAGGAGAGGAGTATCATCAGGAAATGATTCCGATATCCTTGACCCAATCGATTTTGACGAAAAAGGAATAGGGATAGGCTCAGATATAGCACGTAGTGAAATAGACGGACTTTCTTTTGCGGATTCTGAAGTGGTAACCGATACTAGGGATACTGAAGTAGTATTTTCTTGAGCCGAACCAGATAGTGGAGCTAAAGGTGGAAAAACATCTTCAGATTTTAATCGCTTTGGAGCAGAAACCTCTTCTTCCAATGGCAAGCTTTGTAAAGAGGACATAGAGGTAAAGCTATTAGACTCAGGCGAAGAAGATAAACTATAAATTGTATCTATTTCTATTTCTTTCTTAACTGATGTAGAGTAGATAACCGGTTTACCGACAACTAACTCAACACTATTTTCTTCATCATATAATACATTTTGCCCTATTCCCACAAAGCGTTTTTTACTGCCTCGCAATGGAATATCTAGAGGCTTGCTGGATTTTGACATGGTCTTTCCCTTTTTTACCGCTGCCATTATACAGATTTATATTATACGTGCTACTAATTTTATTAGAAAGAGCGCAAAAAAACTAATAACTCTAGGATTCTGCCGGATATAAACTTCCGTGCATATAGATTCAATTAAAATCTTAAGAAAGAACCACTTTAGCCGTTGAATAAAGTCCACCATCAGAGAACTTTCGA
>CAZMMN010000136.1:0-2072 GCA_964567405.1 uncultured Rickettsiaceae bacterium
TACTCTACTAACTTAATATATTGTATTCTTATTTGCTTAGCTTTATCTAAATAACACTTTTCATAACAAAAACCTCTATAATTTTTCTTATGGAAGAATAGGATTTGATTTTACTCAAATCTTATTCTAACAATCTGCAGCCTATTTATTTTTTTACCGGCATGCAATAATGAATAAGAGGATTATTGGCAGTAAATATCTTTGGCATTGTACATAAAGTCCAGCTGGTAAATTTCTCTATAACTTCTTCAGCTCCTGCTACTTTGTGATAACCGCCGACATCTTTGCCATTCAGTGAATATTTTAAAGCTCCTTGCCCATTTCCAAAATTAATAATTGCGCCCTTATCTAAACAAAAAATTGCATCCACTTGCTCAGTTATTGGGGCATCTTGATAATGTTCCTTTAATTCTTTTTGGATAGTATCGAGCTCCATTTCGGTCTTAAAAGCAAAAATAAAAAACCCGCGTTTTTCATAAAACCTTTGTAAATCTTCGTCGTTACACACAATCGAGTCCCATTTAGTAAAACTAGGCGTTAAAGCTTTAAATGCTTTACAATTCTCTAAAGCTTGTTTTAAAGAAACTTTTTTTAATATCGCTTTTACTTCGCCTGCCATATATACTGATTCAATAATAAACATATTTGGGAGACTATAATCGTCAATAAAAGCCTGTAAGGCGCTATCGACAATAATTACATCAATTTGTTTGGATTTCTTCTTATGTGTATCAATCACCTCTCCGTGTCCAATTTTCAAATTAGAAGGCAGCATTGTTTTTAAATAGCGTCGTAAAACTTCTTCGTTATGACTGCCTTTATTTCCAGGGTGAAAAAATTTTTTTCTTATGAAATCAAAGTGACCTTTAATAGTTTTTTGATAATGCTTGGATTGCAGCTGAAAGAATGACATATTTTCTTCTTTTTTAATTTTAAAATATAATAAAATTTAACTGAATTTACATGGAGGCGTAAATAATAAATAACTAATGGCTAGATTGCTTTTTGATTGTCATGATTTAGGCGCAACTTTAGCTTAATTTCTATAGATTTATCCTGCAGCATACTGATCCCCAAAGCATATCTCATCCGTCCTATGATTTCCTTCAATTATTGCCTAAAAAATATTCAATATCAATTAGAACTCAATCAATAGTTGACAAAACTTAACTATAATGTTAATTAAGCGTCAATTAAAATTAACTAAGTGCTATCTATGAAAGCTTTTCAAATTACCTATAAGATTGAAGGAAATGAGCAGGAACAAAAGATTAACATACTCGGCTCACATCATAATTTTCAATTACAGCATCTGCCTTCACCTTTCAAGGAACTAGTGACAAAAGCAGATTATGTACTAGCTGAAATACCGTTAGAGGATTGTTTATCTCTTTTAGAAAATATAATAAAAGATTCTGAGTACTTATCAAAAACGCTAAATTTAAAAGGTTATGTATATTCGCCTGAAATCACCGCGGCTTACTCCCTTTATCAAGAAAGCATAAACAAGATAGGCTTAGAAATATTGCTGCCTCCTCTAACAACAGTTCCGCCAATTCATATATCTAACCTTTTTAGTGCCTTATCTAGTATTGTATGTATGGACTTAGCAGCAACTATAAACAAAGCTCATGGAGCGTTGGATATCCCGTTGCCACTAGAGAATTACTCCTGCAGCGATGAGGTAAGAAATATAGGACTACAGCAAGACGAAGCGCTAAAACAAAAGGAGTTAAATGATTTGTCCAAAAAAATAAATATTATACCTCGGGAAGACGAGCTGTGGTTAAATTTTACTATTGCTCGCCTTTGGCTTTCTCGTTCTATAGATTTCACCAAATCACAGCAAGAGTTAGAAAATCAAGCATATAAATCCCAAATAATAGAAGAAACTATAAAGCATTCCGGAATCTCAAAAGAGAGTAAACAGGGTTTTTCTAAATTTTCTAAATCAGTAAAGGATGATTATGATACTTTGGTAAGTTATTACTACAATAATATCCTACCAAGAAGCTCATTTGATGTGCACCTTAGAAATGGACATTGGTTAAACAATGGGATTCCAAACCTTA
>CAZMMN010000136.1:2082-2376 GCA_964567405.1 uncultured Rickettsiaceae bacterium
ATAGATACTAATCATTCAAACAAATTGATAGTTTGCGGATCTGTGCACTTAAATATGGGTAATGGGGGCGGCGGGGTAGTAGACTTTTTTAGCTCCGTGCAGTCGGGACAACAAGATCGCAGCCTTCACACAATTACTAACCCTCTCTGGTCGAAAATAAATAACGTTTCCATTACAGAAATAAGCAGAGATAACACTCTGAAAGACTTAGAGGGCAACGTTGAATACGATAGCAACTTTTGGGAAGGAAAAATAATCCACAACGATGTAGATTGCTACAATAGAGATATGCTA
>CAZMMN010000137.1:0-2346 GCA_964567405.1 uncultured Rickettsiaceae bacterium
ACCGTTTGTCCCTCCCTAAAATTGTTAGATAACCGGCCTGGTCAATAGTTACTATATCACCAGTATCATACCAATTATTACCTAATCTTTCCACAAATGGTGCTTCTATTACACCTGGATTCTCAGGCTTTATATAACCAAGCATTATATTTGGCCCTTTAACGCAAAGCCTTCCTCCATTCTCAATATTCTTAAGCGGTTTAAAAAAATACTCGATTTTTGGTAAAAACCTACCTACTGACCCTGCTTTATAATGCATCGGAGTATTTACAGCTATTGCCGGAGATGCTTCAGTTGCACCATAAGTCTCAAGTATTCTGATTCCAAATTTATCAAGCCAGATTTGCCTTGTTTCTTCCTTAAGCTTTTCTGCTCCTGCTATAACATATCTCATTGAATAAAAATCATATGGATGAGCGGAAGAAGCATAAGCCGCTAAAAAACTATCAGTTCCAAACATTATTGTTGCACCCAAGTCATAAACAACTTCAGGAATTATTCTATGATGCAGTGGAGATGGATATAAGAATGTTTTAACGCCTCCAAGCAACATAATTATTGATGTTGTGTAGCCGAAACTATGAAACAGCTGCAGAGGGTTAAAAGCCAAATCGTGCGGGTTAAAATCGATTATAGAAAGTATTTGGCATCGATTAGACTGTATATTTCGATGAGACAAAGCAACTGCTTTTGGCTTTCCTTCCGTTCCAGATGTAAATAATATCACTGCCGGTAGTTTATCATCCCTTTTGGGACAAATATATTCATAATACAGTTCTGGAAATATGCTGCCGATCGTTGCTTTTATTTTTAATAAAGGCGTAATATTTGCTTTTAAATCTTCCAGGTATATAAGCTTTATTCCCTGTTTTAATAACAAATCAATAAGCTCTTCAAGCCCTGCTGTTTTTACAAATTTCTGCGAAGTATAAATGATTTTAATTGTGGCCGTATTACAAGTCGAAATGATGTGGTTTATGCCTACAGTAAAGTTAATTATTGCCGGAATCCTCCCCATTGCTTGCATAGCAAATAAACTAATTATACTATCAACCATATTAGGGAGCATTAACCCAACTTTTTCTCCAGCTTCTGTTTGTTTTTCAATTAAACTACTAAGAACAAATGATTCTAAAATCATAGATTTATAGGTAGTTTTATTACCTTCTATATCCTCCAAGATCTTTGTGTTCATCCCAAACAATTTTGCAGAATTAATCAACGATTGGAATAAGGTTTCCTTATAATCCGAACTTTCAAACATCATGTCTCTCATTATGTCGTAAAGAGCTTGACTAATATATTTTCTTCTATCCCTACTGCTAAGATTTCCTAGAGGATTAACTTTTACCGGAGGGAGAATAGTAATAGTAATTTTTCTTCTCAAAGAGAAACGAGTTTTTAGCGTTTTACGAATTTTTGAGAAACAAGTAAACTCTGTACCGTGAACTCTTATTGGTAGAATTGTAGCATTAGCTTTATCGGCAATCATAGCCGGACCTTCATATACTTTCATTAAAGCGCCGGTAAGGCTAATTCTTCCCTCAGGAAAGATCGCAATTTTTTTATTCTTTTTTACTTCTTCAATTAAGCTCTTAATCGCCATAGGATTGTTCGGATCAATCGGATAGGTACGGGCTAATTTAAGAAAAGGCCTTACCCACCATTCTTTAGAAACTCCTAAATTAATAGCAAATTGGATATTCTCAGGTATGTAAGTAGCTATCAAAATGGGATCAATATACGATAAATGGTTTGCAATTATCACTGCTTTTTTCCCAGCTTTTCTATAATTTTCCATCCCCTTTACCTCAACTTGGTAAAATAGGCTAAAAATTAGCCTAAAGATCGCTTGTAACATTTTTAGGGATATGATTTTACTATTTGGAATCAACTTATATATATGAAGAGCAACAATAAAATTTAAAATACTTATCGTTAAAATTACCGACGGTATAGAAAATTTCATATAAAAAAGTAAGGATAATATAGCAGTAGAACCAGCCATAAAGAATGAATTTATTAAATTATTTGCAGCTACTACTCGGCTTCTATGACCAGGAGAAGAAAAATACTGCATCACAGCAAATAACGGTACTACGTAAAATCCTCCAATAGCGGAAAGGCAAAAGAGATCAAATAATATGCGCCAATAATGTAATTTCGATAAAAAATCATAAATACTTTTTAAATGCTCCGGACTATAACTAATCTCGGCAATATGCGTAGCAAAATATAGATCAATACAGAAAATGCTTATTCCAACAGCTGAAATAAAAACATATTTGGTTGTAATATTATTAGCCAAAATCCTATTACATACAAATGCCCCTACTCCTACCCCAA
>CAZMMN010000138.1:0-2318 GCA_964567405.1 uncultured Rickettsiaceae bacterium
CTTAAAAAGGAGCAAAAACGCTCCTTTTTAAGACTTGGATATTAGATAAGCAGATTAGATATCAAATCTAACGCCAGCGGTAAGATCGAAACCTTTCCAACGAGTTTTGCCTATTTCTATAGCATTATTATTTTGATCATATCCTTTTTTAGATTTTGTTTTACCAAAATCAGAGAATGAGACAGTAACTTGTATTTTAGTACCTGGTGACACTTCTGTAGCCGTACCTAAAATTGCTTTGTATGCAAAATTGTTAGCTTTTTTAGTAGAGGTTGACAAAGATCCTGCAGTTCCATCATCTTCATCTATGTCTTTTGAGGAAAGAGTAATTTTTTCTTTAAGTGGTACCCAGCCTACAGCAAATCCAAAAAAAATGTCCGTAACACTTACAGGAATATCATAATATGCAGTAGCCCAAAGCGTATTAATAGTGCCTTTGTGCTTTATTGTAGCATTATTAAGTGTTCCCAATTTTTTAGTGTTAACGGTACCACTTTTCTTTAGCTCTGGGTTAAAATAATGAGTAAAACCAAGAGCTGCTCTGACGTTGTCCATCACATAATAGCCAAATTCAATTCCTGCTAAGCCAGCAGTTTTTGACTTCATTTTCACTCCCGTAAGCTTATCGTTAGCTTTATCCATTTTATTAGCGCCGCCTTCAACTTTAACATAAAAAGTATTCTCACTTTCTGCCAAAGCGGTGGAAGACAACAATGCAGCAGTGCTGGCTGCGACTAATAGTAATTTTTTTATCGTCATGTTCTTTCTCCTTGTTATTAAATTTTATTTAACTTTTAGATGCGACATATAAAATAAATGGTATCAAGGTAATACTTGATCCCGCATACATAGTTAACCAGGAATATACCATTTAATTATGGAAGATGTTAGCAATTAGTTGTTAAATTGAGCAAATTATAGTGAATTTAAGTAACGATAGTGGTAATAAAGACACAATAAGTGAGGGATTAATTTTCTTTATCGACAATTTATTTACTTAGCTAATCTGTTTAATGAGTTAAGAATAGTTAAGGTTCTCAGCAGAAGCATTATTATAAAATAAAGAATAAAGCTGACAAACATCAACCCTAGTGGTAATAGCATGGAACTATGAATGGTAGGTGCTTTAAATTTAATGATGCTTGCTCCTTGATGCAGGCTATACCATATATCTACCGAAAATTTGACGATGGGGACATTTATGAAGCCAACTAGCGCTATGCTGGAAGCGGGTTTAGAAGCTCTTAACATATTATCGCCACTATAAACTACTGCAATATAGCTAAGGTAAAGGAGAAACAGAACTAGCATAGAGGTAAGTCTGGCATCCCACACCCACCAAGCCCCCCATATGGGTTTGCCCCATAAGGAGCCAGTAACTAGAGTAATTAGGGAAAAAATTGCTCCTATCGGAGCGGCAGCTACGGCAAGCAGGTATGATAATTGCGTTTGCCATGCTAAATAGCTTAAGCTGCAGACGGCAATCATCGTATAAATGGCTAGTGACATCCAGGCGGCAGGGACATGCACGTACATAACCCTTACCATTTCTCCTTGCTGATAGTCTGGTGGCGAGGCAAAAAGAGCCCAGTACAAGCCTAAAGGCAGCGTAAGACCAATAACCACCAATAAGCTTGGCAAGCACCAAAGAGCGAGCTTAGTAAAATTATAAGGATTTAGCAGCTTTAGCATATGAATTATAACTTTATTAATCCTTTAAACTATTTCATAATCATTCAATCAATATTGTTATCTTAGATACTGCTCTATTTCCAGTTCAATAATATTATTTAAGGTTGCTCCTTTATCACAAGCGTCAGCGAGCTTCGGTAAAAGCGGGATTTTTTGGATTAGTGGTATTTGGTACTCTGTTGCCAGTTCTGCCCCGCTATTTCCTGGAAATAAAGCGATATTGTATGCAGAGCTAGGACTATTAAAATGACTCATATTTTCAATAATACCTAGCAAAGAAATGTTAAATTTATTATACAGCTCAATAGTTTTAACCACATCTATTTTAGCAATTTTTTGAGGCGTAGTAATTATTATGGCTCCTCTTATCAAGTAGTTTTGGAGGATGCTTAGGTGAATATCGCCGGTTCCTGGCGGCATGTCAATAAACAGATAGTCAATTTCGCTCCAATTGGTTAGCGATAGCAGTTGATAGATTGCTTTGCTCGCCATTGGTCCTCGCCAACTAATAGGGTTATTATTGGGAATTAAAAATCCAATCGACATAATTTGAATATTACGACAAATTATAGGAGAGAATTTTTTATCTATAATCTTGGGAGCTTGATTAATACCAAAAATTTGCG
>CAZMMN010000139.1:0-2296 GCA_964567405.1 uncultured Rickettsiaceae bacterium
AGCTCCAGAAGAGCCAGAAATTCTGACAGTAGAGGTAGAAGCATTTTGCTCATGATCGGCATGGAGAATAAATATTTTATCCAAAGCCCGGCTTAACACCTTATTAACTTTATATTCTTCGCAAGGAGTTGCATACAGCATTTTCAGAAAATTCTCCGAGAAAGATAAACTATTGTCAGGATAGATAAATGGCTGACCAATAGAGTATTTATAAGCCATTGCCGCAATGGTTGGCATTTTGGCAATCATTCTTATTGCTGCCATTTCTCTTTCTTCTTTATCACGAATGTCTAAAAAATCATGATAAAATGCTGATAATGATCCCACAGCAGCAAGAGTGATAGCCATTGGATGAGCTGAGTGACGAAAAGCTATGAATAAGTTTCGCAGTTGCTCATTCAGCAGCGAGTGATAAGTAACTTTACTAGTAAAGAATCCATATTGTTGTTTGGTAGGCAATTCGCCGTTTAACAATAAATATGCTACTTCTAAGAAGTCGCAGCTCTCCGCCAGATCTTTAATGTCATAACCACGGTGCCTTAATATCCCCTTATCACCATCAATATAAGTTATGGCAGATCGGCAAGCAGCGGTCGACATAAAGCCTGGGTCGTAAGTAAAATAACCCGTTAAAGAATATAATTTGCTAACATCAATAACATGCGGTCCTACAGAAGCTTTTTTTATAGGCAATTTAAACAACTTGTCACCAATTTTAAGTTCTGCAAATTCTCCTTCTCGTAATTCCTGGGATGGTTCTGAATTCATAGCATTTTCTCATTAATCTTACTTAACTCTAAACAATCTTAGGAGCTTCGCCTACACAAAAAGCATTTATTGCAACTTTTCGTTAATAAACTGTTGTATCTTAAGCAGATCGTGCCATGCGGTTTTTTTCTGCGTAGGTTGTCTAAGTAGATAAGCAGGATGAAATATAGCAGTAACAGGGATAGGAGAAGTTAAATATTGATTGGTATAATTATAATATTCCTGGCGGATTTTAGTTATTCCTGCATGTTTGCCTAGTAACCCTGTTGCTGCAGTGCTTCCCACTAAGATAATTAGCTTGGGCATAATCAAGGCAATATGCTTTTCAACAAATGGTCGACAAATATCTATTTCTTCCTGAGTTGGCTGGCGGTTGGCTGGTGGTCTCCAAAAAACCGTATTGGTTATGTAGAAATTTTCTTGTCTTAGTAAACCAATGCACGCTAGCATCTTATCAAGCAGCTTGCCGCTCTCCCCGCAAAATGGAATGCCCGCTGCATCTTCACTTGCCCCAGGCGCTTCCCCAATAAACATAATACGAGCGTTAGCATTGCCATCGCCAAACACAGTAGTACGGGCAAAGTTCTTTAAATTGCAACCATTAAAGCTAAGAAGCTGTTCTTTTAATTCTTGCAGATCGCGTGCCATACCAGCTTTATACCTTGCTAGTTCAACAGGGCTAGTAGGTTCTCTTACGCTGCTAATGATATTAGCAGGCTGCTTATTATCTGTAGAGGTAACTTTATTTTGAGCTGGCTCATTGCTTATTGCTGAATTTTTATCCGGAGAAGAAGCTGGCTTGTCAGATAAATAATATTCAATTTCCATTTCTTGTAGCCAACGGAGTTGCTCCATTTTATCTTTAGCAGGTAGCATATAGCCATTTATTCATCAAGATATATTTAGATATACTGCACAAGTATAAGCAATAGCCAAGGCGTCAGTTTCATCAAACTTAATTGCAGTCGTAGCAGGAAGGAGTATCTTAACCATTTTTGCTACCTGCTCTTTTTCGGCATGCCCAGCCCCCACTACAGTTTTTTTTATAGTATTGGGCGTAAATTCATAAAAATGCCCATCATAGCTTCCAACAAGAGACATAATCGCACCCCTCACATAGCCAAGCTTTAACGAAGAGGCATTATTAGAATTGATAAAAGTCTCTTCCATCGCAACTACCGCTGGTTGGTACTGCTTAATCACTGCTTGTAGCTGGCAAGTAATATTAGCTAATCTTTTGTGAATTAACTCTTTGGCAGTAGTTTTAATAATTCCACTTGCCAAATAATTTAATTTTGCTGCTTCAACGCTAATAATTCCCCAGCCAAGCTTAGTAAGTGCTGGGTCGATGCCAAGTATTACCATATAGAATTTATCTTCATCATCTCTATCCTAGATTGTTATGTTAAGATACGCTTTTATTATTAACCGTTTGATAAAGCACAGGAATCACGAAAATAGTGAAAATTGTTCCTACTATCATCCCCCCAATGATAACTAGCCCGATAGAGTTGCGAGATGCACTCCC
>CAZMMN010000140.1:0-2293 GCA_964567405.1 uncultured Rickettsiaceae bacterium
TGTAGAAATTGTAAAGTGCCCAGTATTTCCGCGGCTACAGTATGGCAATGATATAGCGATTCAGGATATAAAAACCATGGACGAAGCCAAGCCTGGTGATTTAACCTTTCTAACTAATAAAAAATATGCCACAAAATTTAAAAATACTTTTGCTGCTGCCTGCATAGTGCCTGAAGAATTTGTAGAAAAGATAAACGATAAGCAAATATTTTTACTGGTGAGTAAAAATCCTTACTTTACTTACAAACAATTAATAGATTTATTTTATACACGAGCAAAAACCTACTCCACTCGCATTATGCCTTCTGCGTATGTATCCTCCTCTGCTAAAATAGGCAAAAATTGCTATATAGGACATAATGTAGTTATTGAGGATAATTGCGTTATTGGAGATGACTGCATTATTGAAGCTGGCAGTTTTATAGATTATGGAGTAGTCATCGGGAGTAGGGCGATGATTTATTCTAACGTCTCTATCAGCTATAGTATTATAGGAGATGATGCAGTAATTCTACCAGGAGCAAGAATTGGTCAGGATGGATTTGGATTTGCCACGGACGCAGGCGTACATCATAAAATATTGCATACTGGTTTAGTCCGCATCGGCAATAATGTTGAAATTGGTGCTAACTCCACTATAGATCGTGGTTCATTAACTGATACTATTATAGAAGATTTATGCCGTATAGACAATTTAGTACAAGTAGGGCATAATGTAAAAATAGGACGTGGCAGTGTCATTGTAGCGCAAGCAGGTATTGCAGGCAGCAGTGAAGTTGGCAAATACTGTGCTATTGGCGGTCAGGCGGGCATAGCTGGTCACTTAAATATAGGCGATAAAGCTCAAGTAGCGGCGCAGGCAGGAGTGATAGGCGATGTAAAGTCTGGAATAATTGTGGGAGGAACTCCTAGCCTTCCTATTAGAGATTGGCATAAGCAATCAGTAATCCTTAAAAATCTAATAAAAAAGAATAGCTAACTGAACTATTAAGGAATTATTTACTAAAAACTTAAAGTATGAATATATTAAATAGTATGGACATTGTAGAAATTATGGAAATGATCCCGCATCGTTATCCTTTTCTGTTGGTTGATAGAATTATCGAGCTTAAGATTAATGAATCTATAATAGGCATCAAGAATGTTACTTTTAATGAACCGCAATTCTTAGGGCATTTTCCTTCTAAGCCTATAATGCCAGGCGTTTTAATTATTGAAGCGATGGCCCAGGTTTCTGCTGTTTTAGTAGCCAAATCTATAAATAGTAGAGCTAATAAAGATGTTTACTTCATGACAATTGAACAAACAAAATTTCGCAAAATTGTGGTACCTGGGGATATGCTTTATATTTCATCTAAAATTGAACAAAATAGGGGTCAAGTATGGAAATTTTCTGCCCACGCCGAAGTAGACAAAAAGCTAGTAGCTGAGAGTAAGTTTACAGCAATGGTAAAAGATAGGTAATATATAGTGAGCGCTGCTGATATCCACCCAACCGCAATAGTTAGTTCTGGAGCTATAATAGGAAGCAACGTTAAAATTGGACCATATTGCTTGGTAGGAGAAAAGGTAAAATTAGGCAGTAATGTAGTGCTGAAATCGCATGTAGTTATAGAAGGAGATACTATAATTGGCGATGACACTATTATATACCCCTTTGCCTCTATTGGTCAGCCTCCCCAAATATTAAAATATAAAGGCGAGAAATCTAGAACAATTATTGGCAGTAATAATATTATCAGAGAATATGTTACTATACAAGCTGGCAGTGAAGATGGCGGAATGGTAACTACAGTAGGCGACCACTGTTTGCTAATGGTAGGTTCTCACATAGGGCACGACTGCAAAGTAGGTAATAAAGCAGTTTTAGCAAATTATGCCAGCCTTGCCGGTCATGTGGAGGTCGGCGATTATGTCATAATAGGAGGGCTAGCGGCTGTCCATCAGTATGTCCGTATTGGCGACCATGCAATGATAGGTGGGCTTTCAGGTTTAGCTTGAGATTTAATACCTTTTGGACTTGCTACTAATGATAGAGCCGTACTAGAAGGTATTAATTTAGTTGGCAGGAAAAGAAGATGCTTTGACAAAGTTCACACTATACAAGCTTTGCAAGCAGTGAATGAAATTTTCTTAGGAGAAGGAATATTGGCTAAAAAAATAGAAAAAGCTGCAACTAAATATAAAGATAATTCGATAGTCGAACAGATAATAAAATTTCTTAAGCAAGATAGCGCTAGATCTTTTTGCGCCCCTAGAAATTATATAGAGGAGTAATCTTCCGTTGATTAGA
>CAZMMN010000141.1:0-2266 GCA_964567405.1 uncultured Rickettsiaceae bacterium
CAGTAGCCTTAATTTTGGCTAAATGCCTATCAAACAGCTTGTAATTTGCTCCTTCCACCACTCCTTGTATCCCCCAATTCCTTTATTATAAAGGCTTCCGTAGCCCCACGCCAGCAGATTGAAAGAGATTGCTTACTATTTTCAGTAAGCAGCTAGAACTAAACTGTTAAATAGTTATTTACAACTTAAGGTAGTGGAATAAAATATTATTAGATATAATTTACAATATTTCAAAAAATTATGCCCCATTCTAATCCTTGTCAATACTCTGCCAAATTAATAGCAAAATTACAGTCCTTAGAAACAGCAAATCAGCTAGACTTTACCCTCATTAACAAAGCAATCTACTGGGCTAAGAAGTACCACGCCGGACAGATGCGCCAAAGCGGCGAGCCGTTTTATACCCATCCTTTGCAAGTCGCATATATGATAGCGGATTATAACCTGAAAAACGACGTAATAGTCGCCAGCATCTTGCATGATATCGTAGAAGATACCGAAGTTACTGCCGGAATGATTCTTGACGCATTTGGTCGCAGAATAGAAGAAATGGTGGATAGACTTACTCGCGTTAGACCAGATGGAACCAAGCTAAGCGTTGAGGAGTTGTTGAATAATGCTTATCAAAAAGGAGATATAGACGTGCTACTGATTAAGCTAATTGATAGGATGCATAATGCTATGACTATTAGGGCTAAATCTTTTGAAAAAATCAAAAAAGTCATAAAAGAAACTGTTACAGTTTTTTTTCCGCTTGTTGCATATTTACAAATGCCAGATATAGAGAAAAAGTTGATCAAGCTCTGCTACGAAATTTTAAATATTAACGTAAGTTCGTTGCAAGACAGCATTATTTCTAGTAATAATTTCCAGCTTCCACCTCTAAGTTTTTGTAATGATTTAATCCAAATGTATAAACAGCATACACTGGAACTATAACAACCAATAACCCCCAGTGATCAAATTTTTCTGTTAGATAAACAAAACCAAAAGAAGTAATTAAGTACATTAAAGCACGCGCTAAAGCAAAGGTAATACTAGCATAAGTAAATCTTTTAAAGATTGGGAAATGTTTAAAGAAAATTGGTCCAGCTGGCAGTTCTCCCACACCTAAAATAATGCAAAATAATTGAAACGCTAATAATTCAAAGGGACTTTTAATATTAGTTAATATATATGGGCAAAATAATATGAAAACCGAAGAAAATGACAATATTGTTTTTAAAATTTTTAACGGATGTACGTAATAGCTGAGGTATGTTATAAATAAAAACCAACAGGATTGCACTATGGCAATTATTAGGTTGTGGTATATTACTTCATTAGAGCTATAGCCAAAAGAGCTTTTTAGTATATTGCCACAGTGAATGTACACCAAATAAAAGCACACTGGCCATGCGCATTGCATTAAAAAATAAGCAAACGATGTTTTTTGGTTAACTTTTTCCTGAACAATTATATTTTTTTTAAATACATCTTTTGAATCTTCGCGAGCATGCGTAATAGCATTTTGTATTCTACGCTTTGCGTCGACAAATTCTGGCGTTTCTCTTAATGCTGTCCTAGCAACGGATCCTATTATAGCAATGCCGGCGCCGAACCAAAATGCAAAACGCCAATTAAAGCCAAAGGAAACGGAAAAAGCCGCCAAACTGAGAGCAATGGTTCCTCCTAAAGAACTGCAAAACCCAATTAATGCTACAATAGGATATTGTAATGGCGGTTTTGTCATTTCAGTTAAATAAAGTTCTGCTCCTATTATCTCACCCATAGACGACATGCCTTGTATTACGCGACAAATAGTGACCAACCAAGAAGCAGTAATGCCTACTTGAGCATAAGTAGGCATATTAGCCATAACAAGACATGAAAAAGCCATAAATGCAGTAGTTATAATTACTGTTGCTTTCCGCCCTATCTTATCGCCAATCCAGCCGAATAGAAAAGCTCCAAATGGTCGAAAAACAAAAGTAGAACAAAATGCCAAGGCAGAAAGAAGAGCTGTCGTATGAGGATCGCCTTGAGGAAAAAACAGCTCATTCAGCAATACTGCCATATGAACATACAGCATGAGATCGAAATACTCTAGGAAAGTGCCCATAGACAGTAGAACTACAGCTTTTTTTTGTTCATGGGTTAGGCTGGCTTGAGGCGCGTCTGCAATTGCTTCCATACAAAAATTATTTACCTGCATAATAATTATTTAAAGACTACAATTAAAAACTATTGCAATGAAGCTATTGGAGCAACTCTATCATCTTCCTTT
>CAZMMN010000142.1:0-2214 GCA_964567405.1 uncultured Rickettsiaceae bacterium
CTATGCCGATCTTGCTATAGTTAAAGGCGAGGTAGCAGATCGTAGCGGTAATGTGATGTACAATAAAACAGCGCGTAATTTTAATCCTATTATGGCAACAGCAGCGGATGTTGTGATATGTGAGGTGGAAAAAATCGTAGAGCCCGGTGAGTTAGATGCTAATTATATTCATACGCCTAATATTTTCATTCATCGTTTAATTCAGGGGCGTGATTATCAAAAGAAAATTGAGCGTATAACTACTAGATTAAAATAAAGAGGAAATATGTCTTGGTCAAAGGAAGAAATGTGTCGAATAGCGGCTCGTAGGGAGTTGAAAGATGGAATGTATGTTAATTTAGGAATTGGCATTCCAACTGATGTACCAAACCATATACCAAGTGATATACATGTGGTTTTTCAAAGTGAAAACGGGATGCTTGGTATTGGCCCATTCCCAATGGCGGATGAAGTTGATGCTGATTTGATTAATGCTGGGAAACAAACAATCACTGCTTTGCCAGATAGTAGTTATTTTGATAGCGCCGCTTCATTCGCGATGATTCGCGGTGGGCATGTTGATTTAACTATTTTAGGCGCTCTGCAAGTTTCCGAAAAAGGAGATTTGGCTAATTGGACTATACCTGGAAAAATAGTTAAAGGTATGGGCGGGGCAATGGATCTTGTAGCTGGAGTAAAGCGCGTTGTAGTGATTATGGATCATGTTGCTAAAGATGGAACTCCTAAGATAGTGAAGGAGTGTAATTTACCTCTCACTGGTGCTCGGGTGGTAAATAGTATTATTACCGATCTTGGAGTGTTTGACCTTACAGAGCGAGGGTTGCAAGTGATGTATAAACCAAAAAATGTTAGCTTAGAAGAAATTAAAGCGTGCACCGATGCCTTTGTTTATGAGTGATAATACGAAAATAAATAAATTTTTTCTTATGGCTGCTTTTTTGCTGAGTGGCGAGTCTATTTGCTTTGCATCTATTCTAGATTCAGGAGATGCGAACTTCATGGTTAATAATATACATAATCGCATGAATGAGCTACGTCTTGGCGAGTTTAATCCATCTGGTGACGATAAGAAGGTAGCCTATGGCTCATGGGTTGCGGGCTCTGTTGGTAAAGCTTATTATAAATCACAAAATAGTGTCTCAACTAATAAAACTAAAGAAAGATCAAATAGCATCATGCTTGGATCGGATATTAAAGTTGATGATCTGTATACTATTGGAGCTTGTGCTTCGTTAGGAAAAAGTGAGCTGAAGTCTTTTGGAAGTAGCGGTGTAACCAATATTAAGACTATTACTTTTAGTTTGTATGGAGATGCAAAAATTGCGCCTAATATAGCAGTGATTGCTGGGATTTATGGAGGTAAAATACAAGCTAAAAATGATGGCGTTAAGGCCCTAAAGATCTCTAGAGATGGTAGGATTATTGGAGCAAATTTAGGAGCTATTTATTACCGGAGAATCGCGAGTAATACAATATTTGCTCCGACCGTTGGTGTGAGTTTTAACCAAGTGAAGCTTAAGAAGAGTGGTGGCAGTAAGGTTGTTATTAACGGCCTTACAACTGATAAACTATCGTTATATACAGGGCTTGCTTTAAGTGAATCATTTGATATTGGAAATATTAAGGTTATTCCTGAGATCTCAGCAAGAGTGACTTATTCTCCAATAATTAAGTCGGGTGAGATTATGCTTATTGAAGAAACCGGGCAGGTAGTAACTTATCAACCCAATGTATCAAAGGCTGAAAAAACAAGATATTCCGCTGCAGTTGGCTTTAATCTAGTGCTTCACAAGATGATGACATTGAGCTTGAATTATAAGAAAGATTGGCAGTCTAGATATTCTAGTGACGCTGGTTTTGCTAAGTTAAGAATTAACTTTTAATTCAAGCTTAATTCACTATATAATCACTTTTACAAGATTCAATAATTGATTTTCATTAACTTATGTGGTATAATGGCTGCATAATTTAAAATATTAATCAAGGCTTTATCATGAGAAGTGCGATAAATAAACTAATCAATCAATTGCTTTTGGGCATTATGTTCCTAACTTCTGGAACAGGCTCGACTTTTGCTACGGCTTTGTCAGCTGATGTGCTAAGCGTCGGTTGGGCTTATACTGACGCTAATATCGCCAATGCTGTGCAGCAAGGGTTAACACAAGCTGTGCCGGATGAGGGCCTTAGAAATAATCATATTATGACTGCTGCAGT
>CAZMMN010000143.1:0-2213 GCA_964567405.1 uncultured Rickettsiaceae bacterium
GCGTGAAGTCGCGATTCCTATATTAATAGGTGAGCAATAAACAACAAAGTGGCTAGTTCTAATCAAAAGACTATAACCTACTCTTTCATCTTACCTTGCTTTAGCAATTGATAAGTTGTTTGATAGAAACTAATCGCTTCTTTTACCAGATCTTCTCTCTGATCAAATTCGCCAGAGGATAATTTAGTAGTTTTAGGTTCAGCTTTTGGCGAGAGAATAACCAAATGATCGTCTTTCATATAACCAAGCAATTGATAGGTTCCGATAAAAGCACGATTAGCTGGTGAATTGATAATATCTTTACCAAAAAACTTAGATTTATAGTCAAACTGTAATAACCCCAAAATAGTTGCTGGAACGTCAATTTGACTACTAAGGTTATCGACTATTCTTGGTTTAATAATCTTAGGAGCGTAAATAATCAAAGGTATATGATATTTATCAACTGGTAACTGAGTTTTTCCAGCGCTCGAAGCGCAGTGATCTGCCACAATAATAAAAATAGTATTATCAAACCATGGACGGCTTCTAGCCTCATCTATAAATTTTCCAATCGCATAATCAGTATATTTTACAGCAGCCGATCTACCTCCGCCAGAAGGCAAATCTATTCTACCATCCGGGAAAGTATAAGGACGATGATTCGATGTAGTCATAATAAAATTAAAAAACGGCTCTTGCTTATCGTAAGCATCATCAGCTATTTTTAGAGCACGAGTGAGAATATCTTCATCCGCTACGCCCCAAGTATTACCAAAACTAATTTCAGCTTTAGATAAATCACCACGATCGGTAACAACAAAGCCATTGCCAGCAAAATAACTACCTAAATTATCAAAATAACTAAAACCACCGACAATAAAATTAGTAACATAACCTTTAGACCTAAAGACGCTACCAATATTAAATAAATCGTTATTATCTGGCCTTCTAATTATCGATGAACCTGGAAGTGGCGGCGCCCCAAGGGTTAAAGCTTCAAGCCCCCTAACCGTCCTGGTTCCAGTAGCATAAAGATTCGTGAAAAATAGCCCCTCACCAGCTAACCTATCTAGGTTTGGCGTAATATTCTTAATACTGCCAAAAGCTCCCATAAACTCAGCACTAAGCGATTCAACTGTCACTACAATCACATTATATTTTTGCGCATCACTTAATCCTTTAGTGCTCCGCTCAATATTATCTTCACTCACAAAATCTTGATTCGATTGTTTAATCAAATCTCTAATTACCGCTAAGGCTTCCTTCTCGTCAACATGAGGATAGAATTTCATATAATCTAGCTCGTTATTACGAAATGCAGAAACAAACTCATAGGGACCATTTTTACCTAATTCTATTGCATAAACATTAGATGATAATGTGCATTTTTCAGAATTATAAAATTGAAAAGAAAAAAGAGCTAAGGCTAATGAAAAACCAATAAATTTAAAGTCTGTTGCATAGCAAGACTCTTCCGTCCTAAGAACATAACGCCGTGAATATATACATATTGCTACTGAAACAACAAGGATAGCACATAGAATCTCAAAAAAAGGCAGGGATTCTTTTAAAGTGCCAATAATTTCTTGAGTATAGATCAAATAATCCACCGCAATAAAATTATACCTCGTGCTATATTCATCCCAAAAAGATAGCTCAGCAACTAGATTAAATAGCATTCCAAGTATTAATAAGAAATATCCGAATATCGCCATCGGTAATAGAAATTTTTGACATTTTCTAAATGGAACTCGAAATAGAATAGATATAAATAAAATAATTGGCAGACTATAGAATAAAGACACAAAATCATTCACCAAACCAATAAAAAAAGCCCCTGGCAATTCTGTGATGCTAACTTGATTATGAAAAATAGCATAAATGGAAATGATAAAACGAGTAGACACTTGCGCTATCAAATAAACTCTAACGAAAGTAAGAGTAAAAAAACTTTTTAATAATGACATTGATAACTCCTTCCTACTGTTAGCCCACCTGAATTTATTTCAGCATGCCCCCTATTAGAATTTTCACAGCGAATTTACATATTACGATAATCAATCTGCCTATAGCTTAACGCTTCGGCAATATGCATCTTACTTATTCTATTAACACTTTCTAAATCTGCAATCGTACGAGCCACACGTAGCACCCTATTATAGCCTCGCATTGACATTTTAAACTTACTAGCTGCATTATTAAGTAAAGCCTGACCAGCTTCATGAGGGGTT
>CAZMMN010000144.1:0-2137 GCA_964567405.1 uncultured Rickettsiaceae bacterium
CTCGGGGGCTTGCCCCCGCGATCATGGCAATCGCATTGAATTAAACCATTCCTAAAATAAACCCCTGTTCTATAGAATTTTTTGTTATATTCCTTATAAATACGAATAATTTAGTATAAATAAGGAGTTAATATAATGAATATAGAAGGAAGTTTTCTGACCCATTTTCAAGATATAAAAGACCCTCGTTTTACTACTCACAGAAATTATCGCCATAGTTTAAGTGATATATTGATAATTACAATATAATGGACCCCAAAATTAGGACCACTAGTATAGAAATTAATATGAAATAAATAAGCCATGTTTTTATCAAAAAAGTAAAATTATGGAAAGGTAAATTAATTTTTATAAATGGGGGTTACAAATGTCATCCGCAAAAAAGACAAGTTATACCAATGAGTTTAAATTTAAAATAGCCCTTGAGGCCGTGAAGGAAAAGAAGACGCTTAGCGATATTGCTACTGAATATAATGTTGCCAGTAGTTTAGTTAGCAAATGGAAGAAACAATTATTAGAAGGAAGTAGCGCTGCATTTGCGGCTGAATCAAAGCCACCATCAATAGATGCAAAGGAAAAGCAGTTATATGAGCAGCTTGGCCGTCAGGCTATGGAGATTAACTATTTAAAAAAGTTTGTCGGCAGATACCAATAATAACGCGGCTTGGTTATTTTTACCAGGAAGAGTCGGAGCTTAGTATCAGATATCGTTGTAAATTATTGGGTATCCATCGGAGCAGAGTTTATTATAAAGCTAAAGCTGAGACTAAATTGAATATCGAGCTTAAGGATAAAGTTTATCAGTTTTGGGATGACCATAATAACAAAGGTTCCAGAAGTATTGTTGCGGATTTATTTGAATATGAAGGTATTAGGGTTAATCGTAAGAGGATTCAACGATTAATGAAACTATTGGGGGTTAAAGGGATTGTTCCTAAGCAGAATTTGAGTAAACTTGGGGACCCCAATATAAATATCCGTATTATTTAGCTGGAATGAATATTTATGGATCTAATCAAGCCTGGGGAGTTGATATAACTTACGTTTTATTGCCCAGTGGTAAGATGTACGTTATCTGCATATTGGATGTATTTAGCAGGTTTGTCCTGAGTTATATTATTACTAATACGCTTGATACTGCTGGCAGTATTGAGTGTTTAAATAATGCTATTGCCTGTTATGGCAAACCACAGGTATTAAACAGTGACCAGGGGTCGCAATTTACCAGCCATGCATGGGTCAGTTTATTAAGTAATGAACAAATAATTATAAGTATGGATGGTAAAGGCAGATGGGCAGATAATGTATATGTGGAAAGGTTCTGGAAAACTCTAAAATATGAGTGTATATTTATGTTAGGCATTGAAACAGTTGCTGATTTACATAAACAGGTTGCTATTTATGTTAAATATTATAATGAACGTAGATTACATTCAGCTTTGGGATACAAAACACCTAAATCAGTTTATTTAGCTAACTTAAGTAACCTACATTGTGAATTTATCCATTATTGTGATTGGCCACCAAACCAGGAACGAATAGTAAATTCTAAAAAAACTGTAAGACCTACCATTTCAAACTGTCAACATGATTTTAGGAGGATTTTAGAATGAAAAAATAATGTAAATTTAAAAAATTAATTTCTATAAAAAACTAGATAATGGTCTTGACAATGGGGTCCATTATAGTTTGACAATATAGCCTTCTATTTTTACGGTTAATTTTTTAAATTTCTTGCGCTTACGTTTCCTTAACTTATTCTCAGCACTGTTAGCTACAGGTTCCCACTTTGTCTTTTTTAAATAATTTATTGCCCTATATATTGTTGACCTATGAAAGCCCAAATTAGAAGCTACTTCGCTTACCTTTAAACTTGTTACACTTGAATATAAGATAGATTTGCTTATACAATGCTTCCATACATAATATAATTCATACTGAGTTAGATGTTTATACATATAAGTTTCCTCTTATCAGATTCCTCGAAAAAATCAATAAGATTATAAACTTATTACATCTAACTCTTTCTTTATTTATTCTTGTCGCACTCTAGTTTACAATTTGCGCAATAGTGTTGCGCTGCATATAGTTAATTACAGCATATATAAACTATAATCCAATACAATTTTTTTACCGG
>CAZMMN010000145.1:0-2099 GCA_964567405.1 uncultured Rickettsiaceae bacterium
CTCCTTATTTTCGCATTTTTAATCCGGTATTGCAAAGTAACAAATTTGACCCGCAAGGTGCATATATTCGCAAATGGCTACCAGAACTAGCTAAGGTGAAAGCCGAGCATATTCACGCGCCTTGGCAAGCTAGCAGTGCTGATCTTGGCATTGAGATCGGTAAGGACTACCCTGCTCCCATTGTTAATCATGAGGAGAGCAGGAAGAAGGCACTGCATTATTATAAAGAGCTGAAAAACCTCTAAATAAAAGCTGAAGCTCCTAATTCTCATTTACTATAGAAGATAATGTTTTAAAAACTTACTCCCCACTTCTGCCTTTTAAAGAATATAATACTTTATGCATTATGCTCCCATATTTTATATATTCTATTTCAGCTGCTGTAAAAGCTTGTAAGGTGACTTTTATTGTTTGAACTGAGCCATTTTCTTTGGTTATGACGCAGTTAAGAACCTGATAAGGAGCCAGACTATTATCTATTCCTTGTATTGCAACTTCTTCTGAGCCATCAAGCATTAAGTCTTTTCTCGTGATGCCATCATTAAAAGTAAGCGGCAGTACTCCCATACCTACTAAATTTGCTCTGTGTATTCTCTCAAAGCTTTCAGCAATAACTGCCTTCAACCCGAGCAGGCTAGCACCCTTGGCTGCCCAATCGCGCGATGAGCCTGTGCCGTATTCTTTGCCAGCAAAGATTACTAGAGGAATTGAATGTTGCTTATAATTCATTGCTGCCTCATAAATACTCATTTGCTGCTTATTAAGCTGGTTTATAGTAAAACCGCCTTCTGTGCCGGGGCACATTTCATTGATAATGCGATTATTGGCAAAGGTGCCACGTATCATTACTTCGTGATTGCCTCGCCTGGCGCCGTAGGAATTAAAGTCCTTGGGCTCTACATTATGGCTTATTAGATAACTAGCAGCCGGACTATTGATAGAAATATGTCCTGCAGGCGAAATATGGTCAGTGGTGATAGAATCTCCTAAGACCGCAAGGATTTTAGCTGCCTTGATATTGGTTAAGTTTAAGTCAAGATGTTGGATATTTACAAAATAAGGCGGGTTATTTATATAGGTACTTTTATTATCCCAGTCATAGGTATTGCTGCTTGAAACTTGTAAGGCTTGCCAACTTTCATCGCCTGCCAGTACATTACGATATTTCTGCTTAAATAAGTCCGGCGTGATGAACTTATCAACGCAGGCTTTTATCTCTGCTTGGGTAGGCCAAATATCTCTTAAATATACTGCTTTATTATTGCTGTGTCCTAGCGGCTCTGTTGTCAGGTTAACGCCTATATTGCCAGCGATGGCATATGCTACCACTAAAGGCGGCGAGGCTAAGTAATTGCTTCTTACTAGCGCATGAATTCTGCCTTCAAAATTTCTATTTCCTGATAGGATAGAAGTAACTACTAATTGCTCTTTAACTATAGTTTCTTCTATTTCTTTGGCTAAAGGACCGGAATTGCCTATGCAGGTTGTGCAGCCGTATCCTACTAGGTTAAAACCAAGATTATCTAAATATTGGTCAAGTCCGCTTAATTTTAAGTACTTAGTCACTACTTGCGAACCAGGCGCCAGCGATGTTTTAACATAGGGTTTTGTTCTTAAACCAGCTTCCCAGGCTTTCTTAGCAAGCAAGCCAGCAGCAATCATGGTATAAGGATTAGAAGTATTGGTGCAGCTCGTAATAGCAGCAATTACTATCGAGCCATGCGATAGACTGAAATCTTGGTTTTTTACTAAGCAATTTTTAGGGGGTTGATGAGTTAAGCTTTTAGCAAGGAGGGGCAATTCCGCCTTAAAATTCTCTGCCGCTTTTTCTAAGTTAATGCGATCTTGCGGTCTTTTAGGACCAGCAAGCGAAATTTCAATAGAAGATAAATCTAATACTACAATTTCACTATATTCGGGCAGTTGACTATTACTATACCACAAACATTGTGATTTCGCATATTCCTCTACTAGCTTTATGTGACTGCTTTCTCTCCCTGTCAATTCCAGATACTTAATAGTCTCATCATCGATAGGGAAAAATCCGCAAGTAGCTCCATATTCCGGTGCCATATTAGCAATAGTTGCACGATCAGCCA
>CAZMMN010000146.1:0-2093 GCA_964567405.1 uncultured Rickettsiaceae bacterium
TGGTCATTTCCGCTATTATTGCATCAGCATCCTCAACGCGTTCTTGAATAGAAGTTGCATAGTTAGTCAGCTGCTTTCCTTGTTCTTCTAGTTTAATAATTGCAGCATCCACTTTTTTTACAGCGTTTTCTAATACTTCTTGTACTATAGCCTTACTAGCATTATTTATTATGTTTATATCTTTAGGATCTATAAAGTTTCCATCTTTATCTCTAAAGAGATTACTAACACTAAGGTCAGCAAACTCAATCTCGGTTTTGTTAGAGTCTTTTCCAAACTCTATTTGCTGAAAATTAAAACCAGCTTTTAAGCTATCTACAAACGCTTTTCTTACAGTTTCCTTATTCATCTCTCTAATTTCCTGATTGAGATTAATAAAGAACTTCTGTCGTGGATTAGTAGCGTTTTCCAGAGTTAAACTAGCTCCTTTGTAAAAACCCGCGGCTGCGTTAACAAGTGCAGAATACTCTAAGCCTCCAACCCGCACAGAAAGTACAACGTTAGCTCCATTTACAGTAGTCTTAACATCTTCTAGCTTAATATTATCAAACTTATCAGTGGTAACTGCTATTTGCGCCCCCTCTAGATAATCACGTCCGTTAAACTCTAAAACTCTCGTAGATTGAAATTCCGTAGCATCAAATAACTCTTCTATAAATCTAGCATAATTCTTAGCCCTCACCGTCGTCACAGCAACATCAACAGTGTTGGTCCGTATACCTATATACGGATTTCCGTTATTAATATCAAACCACTGCCCATCATCACTTTGAAAACGCGTAACCATGTTCCTAGAAGTTCCGCCTTGAGCTACTTTCACTGCTGCGGTAAAAACTTTTCCGGCTACCTCGCATCGAACGCCAAACCCTCTAGCTTGGTCACCTACTGCATCAAAAGCTTGCTTAGAGCCATACCTCAAGCATAGATCTTGCACTTCGACTCGAGTCGCTGCCGCGCTGCCTGGTATAACCTCAATTTTAGCGGTAAGCTTACCGGTGAAACCTGGTATATTAGTAATGCCTCTAGTATCAATAGGACAAATACCTCCAGCGGCAAGGTTTGCAACAGGTAACCTACCAGCACCAGAAGAAGTAGGAAGCACCGGATCGATAGTTACAGTGTTGACTGCAGCAACAGTGCTTAAATCCACTCTGTTAGGGTTTGCGGTGGTTATTTTTACCGTATAATTTCGCAATGATGGTTCATTTAAGATCGCCTCATAAAGATTTTGCGCAGTCTTATTATTATCGCCCGCTTCTCTTTTTACTTCACCCTTACCAGCTGGAGCATCTTTAAAAGTAAAAGTAACCCCATCGATCGTAACTGCATCATCCGCATTAACTCCATTACAAGTGATGCCTATTTCCTCAGATGCTCCTACATCTCCTGCAAATATTCCTACTACTGGATGATTAGTACTTATAACCCTTACAGGGGTATGAACATTGTCAGCTTTTAATATCTTACTAGTCCCATACTCGCCGTTGAGCAAGTTAACACCATTAAACTTTGCCTCGCTAAGAATCACATTATATTGCTCCATAACCTTCTGCAGAGCTCCATTTAAAGTCGCTTTAGTATCAGGATTATCATTCTTATCATTTACTATACTCAATTGCTGCGCTAGGTTCTCTTTTAATTTTTTTGCTTGATCAGCAGCATTATTAGTTTGACTTAAAAGATATTCTGTTTGTTTTTGGCTAGCTTTATTTTTTTGCTTATCTATTTCTAAGTTATTAGTAGTTATACTGTCTACAATTCCTAAGCTGCTAACTTTGCCCGTCGACATCTCCTGGTTATTCTTATCAATGCTCACTTTAGTGCTTAATATTGCCCTACGTGCCGCAAGCTCAACCGGACTGTAAAAACTTAATCCCTTACTCATATCTTCCCTTATCTATTATATATAATATTCTTCAAATTTAAGGCAGGTTTTTGCCTGCCTTAAAAACAATAAAAATCATGAAGCAAATTGCGATATTAACTTAGAAATTTGCTGGTAATACATTAGTTGATCAATCAAGGCATTTATAGCTGATTGTTGCATAGCCTTAGATTTTTGCTTATCAGTGATGTTAGTTGTAAAATCAGTG
>CAZMMN010000147.1:0-2078 GCA_964567405.1 uncultured Rickettsiaceae bacterium
CTCTGCCTATTACTTTACGCATTGATGATTCCAATATTTTATTGAGTCTTATCTTCACACCTTGATAATTATGTACAGTTTTATAAAAGGTTATAGGATTATCAATTTTAAACTTAGTAAAAGCATCAACTATTACTCGTTTACCATCTGCAGCAGTTAGTTCTTTAGCTTCTACCTCAACATGTAAGGTGCGCTTATCAAAATATTCAACATTTTGTATAAATGGGGCTTTAATGCTTAAACCCGGCTTGTCAATCAAATGGACTGCTTCGCCAAATTGAAAAACTACTGCAGACTGGCGCTGATCAACAAAAAATAATGAATTAGATAGACCAGCTAATGCCACAATCGCGGCAAAAATTATATAATAAGTTTTATTCATAATGCTTAACTTTTATTCCCTATTTGCTATTCTCAACAATTTAGCCCTTAAATAAAATTAACTAATCTTAGTTTTTTATAGCCATATGCGGTAACACACCATTACTGCCCATAATCACCTTATTAGCGCCTTCTAACACCTGTTCAATAGTTTCTAAATAGATTCTATCCCGCGTTAATTGCTTATTAGTAGAATATTGATCAAAAACAGCCGTAAATCTTTTGCTGTCACCTTTTGCTTTAGCTATGACTTCTTGCTTATAAGCCTCCGCTTCCTGTAGCATCTTCGCTGCTTCCCCCCTAGCTTTTGGAAGAATGTCATTGTTATAAGATTGAGCCTGATTAATCTCTCGCTCTTTATCGGCTTTAGAAGTCTGCACATCTCTATAAGCATCAATTACTTCGATAGGCGGCTCAACCTTAAGTAATTGAACCTTTTCAATTCCCACCCCAGCATTATATTGATCCAAGATTTTTTGTGTTAACCCCTCAATTTTATCCGTGATTTCTTGTTTTTGGTTAGAAAGCACAAATGAAATAGGAGTTTTGGCAATAACTTCCCTAATCGCACTCTCCGCTGCTGTTTTTACTGCTTCTTCAGGATTCATTATATTAAAGATAAATTTTTCTAAGTCTTTAATATGCCACATCACATCGCAGTTTAATTCTACAATATTCTCATCACCAGTTAGCATGGTACTTTCCGCAGCGTTAGACCGGCTAATATCAGGACTATATTTATTAGCATTAGCACTTGAACGATACCCTATTTCAAGGCGACGCGACTGGTTTACTTTTTCAACTATTACTACTTCAAATGGGGATGGAAGATGATAGTTAAGCCCAGGAAAACCTTTCCTAACAAACTTACCAAATCTTATTACCGCAGCTTCTTCTCCTTCTTTTACCTCATAAACACCAGAAGCGAGCCATAGGCAGAAAGATACCGCCAGCCCTAAGATAATTATCTTGTTATTAAATTTAAATTCAAAAATATTAAAGTTAAAACGATTTTTGCTTACGCGAGTAAACATATTATCGTCATCCTTAAAATATTCTCCCCAAGGAGAGTTTTTAAAAATCCGTCCGCCTATTTTATTTAACATCAAATTCACTATTATTGTAATAATCTTTTTTATATAATATTAATTTTATCCAAATAATGCAAGTTATCAGTATTAATCGCGAGCAAGTAGTAAAGCAAATTGCTAATATTTTTTTTAAAAATGGCGATCGCTTAATTGACAATATCTCGGAAATAATTGTCAAAGGCACAAATATAGGCTTTGCAATTAACATTAAAAATCATGATAGACAAGAAGCAGAGGAAATACGAGATAAAGCCGCTAAACAACTGCAGGAAATCAACAATATAGGTAAAATAACCATAGTTTTGACGAGCGATAGTTATAGCGCTGATAATAAGCCCCCTACACCCTCCACTAAAGAGCAACCAAAGCATTTAATAGATAATGTCAAAAACGTAATATTAATTGCTGGCGGCAAAGGAGGGATCGGCAAATCTACTGTTACTGCCTTAATTGCTGAAAATTTAAACGCCAAAGGTTATAAAATAGGAATAGCAGATGCAGATATTTACGGTCCATCCATGCCGCAAATTTTTGGTATTAATCAATCTCCCCAGATTATAGATAAAAAATTCTCTCCTATAATTTGTCGTAATATTCAAATTATGT
>CAZMMN010000148.1:0-2063 GCA_964567405.1 uncultured Rickettsiaceae bacterium
TAGCCCATCTACTGGCAAAATCAAATATTTTAAGCTAACTAAAATAGCTGGCGCTTATTGGCGCGGCGACAGCAAAAACGAAATGCTGCAAAGAATTTACGGTACTGCTTGGGCAACCAAGGAACAGCTTGATAGTTATCTACAAATGCTACAAGAAGCAGAAAAAAGAGATCACCGTCGGCTTGGCAAAGAGCTTGGATTGTTTCACTTTCAGCAGGAAGCACAAGGCATGCCTTTTTGGCATCATAAAGGCTGGAGCATATTTGCAAATCTTGAGAAATATATAAGGCTTAAAACCCAAAAAGCTGGCTATTTAGAAGTCAAAACCCCAATCTTATTAGATAAAAGCTTTTGGCAAGCCTCAGGTCACTGGGATAAGTTTCGCGAAAATATGTTTGCTCTTGAAAATGATGAAAAAATATTAGCCATAAAGCCTATGAGCTGCCCTTGTCATGTACAGATTTTTAACCAGGGAGTAAAGAGCTATCGTGATTTACCTTTGCGTATGGCAGAATTTGGATCTTGCCACAGAAATGAAACTACAGGAGCTTTACATGGCTTAATGAGAACCAGAAGTTTTGTCCAAGATGATGGGCATATTTTTTGCACTGAAGATCAGATTGTCAGCGAAACCATAGAGTTTTGTAGGTTGCTGACAGAAGTGTATCAAGATTTTGGGTTTAAGGACATTAAAATAAAATTCTCTGACCGACCTCAACTCAGAGCTGGCAGCGACCAAACTTGGGATAAAGCAGAAGAAGCATTAAAGGACGCTGTTGAAGCAGCTGGCTTTGAGTATTCCCTTAATCCTGGCGAAGGGGCGTTCTATGGACCTAAGCTTGAGTTTGTTATTAAGGATGCGATAGGTAGAGATTGGCAATGCGGTACTCTGCAAGTAGACTTCGTTTTGCCTGAGCGGCTTAATGCTTTCTATATTGCTTCGAGCGGGGAAAAGGTAAAACCAGTAATGCTACATCGTGCTATTTTTGGTTCTTTTGAGCGCTTTATTGGCATTTTAATTGAAGAATATTCGGGGCATTTTCCTCTATGGCTAGCGCCGATACAAGTGGCAATCGCTCCGGTAACTAATGAAATAGATGGATATGCTAAGGATGTTAATGCTTTATTAATTAATTCCGGGGTGCGATCAGAACTTGACATTTCAGCAGAAAAAGTAAATTATAAGATACGCAATTTTTCAACTCAAAAAATTCCAATTATAGCAATAATAGGGAAGCAAGAAGAGATGAACAAAACCTTAACTTTAAGAAAGTTAGGAGTAGAAAAGCAAGAAATAGTAAGAATAGAGGAATTAATAAAATTAATTCACTATGAGAATAAAAAATACTTATTCTAAACCAATTTAATAGATAAGAATGGCTGCTTCGGATAGCAAGAGTAATTTCCCTAAAGCGAATAAAGAGATTAGAGCCCTTAATGTTCGTCTAGTAGACGAACAAGGCAACATGCTTGGAGTAGTAGGCATAAGGGAAGCTCGAATGCAAGCAGAAAAAGCAGGGCTAGATTTAGTGGAAATATCTCCTAATGCTGCTCCTCCGGTTTGTAAGATATTAGATTTTGGCAAGTATAAATATGAGATAAAAAAACGTTTGCATGATGCGAAAAAAAAGCAAAAAGTAACCGTTATCAAGGAAATGAAGTTTAAGCTAAATATCGGGCAAGGAGACTTTGAAGTTAAGTTGCGCAAAATTAAAGATTTTCTAAATGAAAGCAATAAAGTAAAAATTACTTTGGCGTTGAAAGGACGGGAAATAGTTCATAAAGAAGTAGGCATGCGTCTATTTGACAAAATATCTGCTTCTCTCGAAGAAACAGCGAAAATTGAATTGGAACCAAAAATGGAAGGCAAGCAGATTATTATGATAGTTAGTCCTATCCTCAAGTAACCTCAGTAACTTTTCTTAAGCTAAATAGATTAAAGCGCCCTTAGCTCAGCAGGATAGAGCAACAGATTTCTAATCTGTCGGTCGGTGGTTCGAATCCTCCAGGGCGCGCCATTCTTCGAAATTGGTACATTTTACGAAAGCATCGAACGGTGAACG
>CAZMMN010000149.1:0-2057 GCA_964567405.1 uncultured Rickettsiaceae bacterium
AATAGAAGGAATAAGTACTATGCCCGCCAGTTTAGTAAAAAAAGGTATTAAACAAGCACAAGATGATAAAATAGAAGAGAATGATTTCGATTATAGGCCAGACCCAGATACACTTAAATATTATGCAGATCATCCAAAAGAATTGGAAGTAGTGGGAACTTATTTAAAGCGGTTAGATCCAATAAGTTTTTTAACCGAGCTTAAGAATGAAGGTAATGCCGGCGCATTAGAATTATTCGCCACAATTTTTACTAATACTGATTTTAGTAAGATCATTATGCCTACTAGTCTTAAGGGGCTTTTAGAAACACTGATGCCAACATTTAGTGATTTTGATGTTAATTCACAGGATAGTCATGGACAAACCAAATTGAAAAGAGCTGTTGAGAGTAACGACTTGGAGGCTGCAAAATTGTTAATAGAGAAAGGTGCAGATGTTAACATACCAGATAACGATAGATCTACCGCATTATTACAAGCTGTTGAGGATGACAACTTGGATGCTATAAAGTTGTTACTAGCAAATAGTGCTGATGTTAATGTAGAGGATAATTATGGATACACCCCATTAATGACAGCTGCTATTCGTAATCACTCAGAGGCTATAAAGCTGCTACTAGCAAATGGCGCTGATATTAATGTACAAAATTCTAGAGGTGAAACTGCATTAATGGACGCTGCTCTAGTTAATGACGTAGAGTCTATAGCTCTATTATTAGAAAATGGTGCTGACGTTAATATACAGAGTAATAAGGGAAATAGCGCTTTAATGATAGCAGAAACAAAAGGAAATCCTGAGATTATCAACATTCTTAAGTTAGCTTTAAATACAGATAGTTTGCTAGCTGGCAAGGAAGTTAATGATATTTATCCATCGCAAGAAGATGTTACAGTTGTAGATCCAGAAGATGTATCGATAATAGGAGAGGCATAACCCTTAAGTCATTGCGAGAGTAGCGTCGTGATCGAGAAAATAGCTTTTTTCTACTAAGGTCACGACAAATCCTAAATGTAATCGTAAAGGTCTAAAATATAACCAGTTAGACTTTTAAGGATATTCTCAGGAAGTAAGTATTCAGCTGGCTCTATCTCGAGTAAGTCAACAATTGTATCAAAATGCTTTTCTTTTGCAATATCAAGTGCAGTTTTGCCATTAGCGTCGTATGTAGTAACTTTAACTCCTGCATCTAGTAAGATCTGCGTAATAGCAATGCGATTGAGATTTACCGCGAGAAGTAGCGGTGTTAAGCCATCAGGAGAAGGTTGGTTTATATCAGCTCCGGCATCTATTAAGGTAGAGACGGATTTTGCTTTGCCACAAGTGCATGCCCATATTAAGGGGGTATAACCAAGGTCGTTTACAAAATTTATGTCGGCTTTAAAGTCCTTGATTAGCATGTTAATAATGTCTGTGTCACCTATTTCGCATGAAAACATTAATAGGTCATTTATGTTGTGTGGTTCAGATATTAAGCTTGCCTTAACGTCATATATTTTGCCAGCCGTGATTGCTTCAAAAATATCCATCTTAATTGTTTATTCGGTTTCTTCGGGGGTAATATTGCCAGTAGTTTCTTGATCCGGAAAGTCTATGATTAAGCTGGATTGTGGAGTTGGAGAAAAAGGAGTGAGTTCTATAAAAGTAAGTAATGGTTCAACTAAATTCCATAACAGATCTTGTATAGAAAAAATAATATTTTCTTTCGCTTCATTGGCTAGCTTTCCTTCCTCTATAAAGCAGTAAGCGTCGTGTTTTTCCTTAAGTAATTTTTGTGTCCAGTAAGCAGAAAAAAAGGAGCTTTTTATTCCATATACGTCTTGATATAGCTCTTCCCATAAGTTTAAGGAAATATTTGGCGAATGTTTTAGGCCTAAGAACTCGGCCGCTAAGTTCTCATTAAAGAATATTTTTAATAGGAAGTCACGTTTATCTGCTTCATTTAGTTTAGCTAAAACTTCGTTAGTATCAGGATATTTTACCTTAAAATTTCGCATACTCATCGTTGCTATTTGATCTAACCAATAGTCATTTGTGGCAATTTGATGTTCAGCTGATT
>CAZMMN010000150.1:0-663 GCA_964567405.1 uncultured Rickettsiaceae bacterium
GTGACTGAGACCAACCCTCACTCTCCAGCTGCTACCGAAGTTAAAGCAGCGCTTACTGAAATGATGACTTTGCTTAAGTTAGAAGAATTAATTGTTGCTTAAGGGATTGTCTGCCAATTTGCCCCACGCTGTTGACTAGGCAGATTAACATTATTACTTGCTCTTCTGCTTAAATCATTAGTTAATTGCTTGATATCGACATATTTTTCAAAAATCTTATCATTATATTCTAATATTATCCCTACATTACTTTTGGTATTATATCCACCTGAGACCTGCAGAGGAAAATTAATTGTCGATTCCAAAGATAGATCTTCTTTGTATATATCATAGGCTGCAGCTAGAACGCCAGTTCCTTTGGTGGTAGTAAATTGCATTTTATCTATAGTAAATCTGCCAAGTTTCATCATATAATCACCACCTACTTTAGATAAAGTGGTTCTGCCGTTTTTTGTGGCGCTTTCCCCATCATTCATAAGATTATTTTGGTTGTAAGTTAATTGATTAACTTTATCGATAAAATCATCAATATTATATCCACTAATTGCTATTTTCTCAGCTATAAAATTAGATTTAACATATAGATTATATAGCAGCTCCGCGACCGTGCTACCGTGAGTATAAAACACACCATTAGAGCTAATTAAACCAGTAATACCAAGG
>CAZMMN010000150.1:673-2053 GCA_964567405.1 uncultured Rickettsiaceae bacterium
ATAGAAGGCGTAAGAACTAGATTACCATTAGCAACAAAATCACTATCATTCTTTTTAAAACTAAGATTTGGAATGAGGATTGTATTACCATCATTCCGTAACTTGAAATTTAAATTATTATATTTAGTACCGTTTTGTACTACATTATCTAGCGTTATATCAAGCGCTAGCTTTGCTTTATTTAGATCATATTTTGTAATCAATGTTTCATTCAGCGCTAACATATTTTCAAGTGTTAAAGCCTCAGTTTCAATATTTCCAGAGGTAATGAAAAAATGAAGTTCTGGTTTAATGATAGTAGTAGAAAGCAAAATACTGCCCGCTAAATTATTATTACCACTTGAGTATTCAAAAGCATTAATAGAAAAAGACCCCGCACTGATGCTACCCGAACATTTGATTAAATCAGTAACTACGCCTCCAATGATTGGTTTTTCCATAATTATATCGAAAGCCCCAATAGACTTCACACTCCGCAAAGGAATAAATTTTGCTATATAATCTTGTTCGATCATTTTCTCATCTAAAGAAGCGAGGTAAGAATATAGTGGCGTAATGAATGGTGCTTTTTTGCTTGAATCAAACCCTTTAATAGTAACATCGGTTATAATTCTAGGCTGACTACCAATCAATTTTATTCCAACCGCTCCGGTGACAGAAATATCAGCCATATTAACGGTTAAGTTTTCAAAAGATACTTCTATAGGAGTGATTTTGATATCGGCTGAAATATTGCTAATTGCTTCCGAATCAGAAGTTAGATCTTTTTGCTCAAATTTATTAAGCAGAATATTTAAGTCCTTATGAGCAGCATCAATATGGCCAATAAAAACAGATCTATAGTCGCTACCTGTAATATTGCCAGATAGAGTAAAATTACCACCAGATGCAATAGTTCCAGAAAAATTCTCAAGATTCAGCACTCGATCATCGAAAGACACTAAGATCGAGATTGTTTGTAATTCATCATCATATAATTTTAATTTATCACAATCTATTTTGACTTTATTTTGTAGACCAGCCTTTCTAGCTAGCCACACATCACCTGTAGCTGTTAGTCTGCTTGAAGTTAATTCCATATTTGCCATACTTAGATAATCGTCAGAATGAACAATATCAAAAGTAATAACGGTATTTTCTGGTAAAACAATATTACTAGCTGCGACTTTAAGATCAGGATATCCATCTAGCAAAGCTGCCATATTAGTAAGGTTTGCTACCGCCCTACCATAAGCTGGTTCACCATTTAAATAATGCATCGTAATGTTAAGATTAAAATCTTTTTCATTCACAGCTATATTACTAATTTCTGGCCGGGCTTTAAAAACTGAAAGCGGAGATAAATAAACCACAGCTTCACTTATATGAAACTTACCTGAC
>CAZMMN010000151.1:0-2052 GCA_964567405.1 uncultured Rickettsiaceae bacterium
TAAATACTGATAAAGAAATCAAGGTGGATAATAGCGAGGTCACTATATGGGGTAAAGGCAATACAGTTAAAATTATGGAGAGAAATTCAGGCAAAAGTAGATAATTAAGTGGAAAATTGTGGGATTTTAGTTTTTACTAATAGTAAAACTAAATGTTAATATTGTTTTATTGCAATCTATTAGAGTAAATTTATGACCACACTTAACCAAGAATTAAGCAGTTATAAAATCAGCATGGATAATGCTGTTCGCAATAAGACTTATTTCCCTATATAATTGACGTAACTTTGCCCACAAGTGTCTACCACAATACTTTTTTCGTAATATTGGGAATTGTATAGTGTCCCCTTTTGTCTGGGTCTGGAATGACATTTTTGTAAATTAGCATGACTTAAATAGATAGATTGTGACACATTACAGAACACCAAGAATGAAAGCTCGTACCGCATTGCTAAAAAAAATAAAAGAAATATTTCGCAGACACATATCGCAGCCCATTAATAGGGTTATTGACCTTATCAATCCGATTCTGCGAGGATGGGTGAATTATTTCAGAATTGGCAATTCTAGTCGTTGCTTTAGCTACGTTAGAAACTGGGTTGAACACAAAGTAAGACGTCATTTAATGAGGTCACGAGGATTTGATGGTTTCGGTTGGAAGAGGTGGAGTAACGAGATGCTGTATAAGGATCTGGGGCTATATAAAGACTACCAAATTAGATATTACAATTTCTGTGAAAGCAACTCCAGCAGATAGGCTATAGGCTTTAATAAGAAGTTATCAGGAAAGCGTAGTGCGGGAAATTCGCATGCTGCGTTTGACGAGGCGGGTGATGGAAACGGGGTTATAAACTACCGCGCCATTACTCGACCCTACCTTACAGGAGCTGTGCCGATGCCATTGAGCAATGTTTCAAAGCGCTTGCACAAAAAGGTGCAGCTCAATGGATACTTGAAGGCGATATAAAATCTTGCTTTTGTAGGATTAGTCATAAATGGATAGAAGACAACGTACTCATGGACAAAAATCTCTTGAAGAAGTGGCTGAAATCCGGATATATGGAAAAAGGAACACTAATTCAGACAAGGGAAGGTCTTGAGCAAGGCTCAGTCATCTCGCCTTGTATAACGGTGATTACATTATCAGGGCTTGAACCTGCTGCTAAGGCAGGTCTCAAAACAACTGATAAAATCCACGTTATAGCCTATGCAGATGATTTTGTGATAACTGGAAATTCAAAAGAATTACTGGAAAAACATGTAAAGCCTAGGGTAGATGCCTTCCTGAGACAAAGAGGACTTGAACTATCTGAAGAAAAGACAAAGATAATCCACATCGATCAGGGGTTTGATTTTCTTGGACATAATGTCCGAAAATATAATGGCAAGCTTTTGATAAAACCTGCTAAGAAAAGCGTTAAAAACTTCCTGCAGGCAATCAGACGTCACATTAAAACAAAGCCTTCTATCAAAACCGAAGATTTAATTAGTCTACTAAATCCCAAAATAAAGGGTTGGACTAATTATTTTCGTCATGTGGTTTCATCAAAAGTCTTTTCGTATATTGATTATCAAATATACAGAGCATTAATTAGCTGGGCAAAAAGAAGGCATCCAAATAAAGGGATTCGCTGGGTGGTGAATAAGTACTATCGCTCCGAAGGTCTCAGAAATTGGATATTTTCTGCTAAGACAGCTCCTAAAGAAGGTAAACTAAAATTTATTGATCTATTTAATGCTAGCCAGGCTAAGATTACACGACATGTCAAAATTAAGGCTAATGCTACACCATTTGATCCTAACTTTCTTGATTATCTTGCCAGGAGAGCTAATGGAATTAAATATAGGACTATGCCTATAACATGATTGACAGTAACGGACTCATTACCGGCTTCTGCATATACAGAGGCTTTGAAAGGCTTGAGCGTAGTGTTGGGAAACTAACATGCTACGTTCTTATGGGGGTGCCCTACAGTAATGTTGGGTGCCTACCAGGCGTCTTCGGCAGAATCTCAGCAGCTCTTTATACCATGTTATATAGATTTTGCCCTT
>CAZMMN010000152.1:0-2043 GCA_964567405.1 uncultured Rickettsiaceae bacterium
TATCTTTCTATCATGCCCCCTTCAGTATCCACAATTATTGCGGGTTGCTTTTTGGTTCTAATTTGCGGCAGTAATAAATGCAAGCAATTAGATTTGCCAGAGCCAGTGCTGCCGGTAATTACCCCGAACTATGGATAAGGAAGGAGGAAGAAAGAGATAGGAAAGTTATTAAACCTTTAGTATAAATAGGGTGAAGAAACAATAACAAAGGTTTAATAACATGTGTAAGTATACTACAATTTTTACTATATAGTAAAAGCAGTTGAATTAAGTTACAGAAAAGAACGCATAGAGTGATGCATATAAAACAGCAGCTTTAGTACCTTAATTCAACTAAAATTAGTATAGTTGATGATTTTGGTAAAGCATATGAAAATTGGTTACGCCATAAATGCTTAAGCTGAGGTAAACAAAGGCATAGGGAAGGAAAGCTATCTTTGAGTGAATCAATTTCTATACTAATCTTTTATCACTTCAGCCCTTACAAAAACCTCAAAACATACTATCAGCAGTTTATTATAGGCAGTAAATTATTTCCTAGTCCACCTTGCTATGACAGATTTATTCAAATCATTCCCTCATTATTTTTACCGTTAATAGTAATGATGCATTACTTAACCGGTCAGAAGACAGGCATCTATTATGTTGATTCAACTCACTTTGCTGTTTGTAAAAATATAAGAATTTGTCATCATAAAACATTTGCAGGACTAGCGGCAAGAGGTCACAGCTCTATAGATTGGTTTTATGGCTTTAAATTACACATGATTATTAATGAAAAAGGGGAAATTATTGCAATTAAGATCACCCGCGGCAATATTGACTACCGGAAGGCATTTGAGGAAATGGCGGTCAAAAATGGTCTTGAAGGCAAATGTTATGCTGATAAGGGTTATATTTCTAAGGGTATGTTTGATAGAATTTATCGCCAAGGTTTAGTTATAATTGCCGGCATCAAAAGAAACATGAGGAATTATCTTATGCCCATTTTGGATAAAATATTGTTGCGAAAACGCTTTATCATCGAAACAATTTTTGGCTATATCAAAGAACATTTTAATCTAAAACCTAGCAGACATAGGTCGCCTACAAATTTCTTTGCCACTCTCTTTGCTGCTTTAATTGCCTTCCAACTCAAACCTAATAAACCTTCTATCTCTTATCCATAGTTCGGGTTAAATTAAGCAACTTTAGTCTGAGAATAGGTCTCCATAGGGCGATAGTACATCGCTATTATATTTAGTTAGAAGAGTGAGAATAAAGTTACGATTAAAAGCTTCGCTGTAAACGAGTGGCTGAAAATCATTTTCAAGATAACTATCACACATTGTATAAATCCCACACTCTTTTTACTAAAAACTTACAGATTAAAGAGATAAGTTGCTTTGGTATTTGTTTATTTAGTACTTTAAGTTGAAGTTATCATTTTTTAAGTGACTTAATTATAGAAAAAGAAAAGCTATAAAATCTTTATAAATGATAAAGTGAAAAACTAAAGATGGTACTTATCCACATCCTAAAACAGTAACAAAGCATTAAAAATAAAAACAACATTAGGAGGTAAACTTATGTCGAAAGCATCAACAATAAATACAACTAATTTACAATATTATCAAAACCGTAATGTTAGAGGAAATGTAGAAGAAAGAGTGAGTGAGCCAAGGCTTACAACACAAGAGATAGCATCAACAAGCTCTTTAACTCAGGTGGTTGTTGATACAATATCTATTTCTAATTCTGAGAGAAAACATAACAATTTAGTTGCGCAGTTGTATTCTACTAATGGAAAAATTGTGGAATTTGAATATTCAGATCAAGAACATAAAACAGCTGCTTATATACTAGATGTTGACAACCAGCGCTCAGCTATCAAGTCAGAAAATCTGCCGAAAGAAATAAATTTAATAAAAGATCCACTTCAATTTGCAAACTATCTGCGTTCTGTTTGGGTGAGGACTAGCACTTTAGATAATGGAGATGAAAAACTGTACTTAAGTGGAAGACTAAAAGGTGGAGCATTACAAAAAACTGAGTTAGATCAAC
>CAZMMN010000153.1:0-263 GCA_964567405.1 uncultured Rickettsiaceae bacterium
AAGCATATGATGAGTTTGGCTATGATAAGTTATTGCCTCGTGGTGCAAATAAGTTACTTAGAGATTTAGTGATTACTAGAACAGTATTCCCATACAGCAAGCATAGACTCTGGAAGCTTCTATTTGAGCAGTTTGATAAGAATTATGATTTAAATAGCATATATCGTGTCATGGATCAAATCCATCCGAAGATAAATAAAATTAAGCAGTTAACCTGCTCTAAGACACAATCACTAATGCCAAGCGCAGATGTAGTATTATTT
>CAZMMN010000153.1:273-1998 GCA_964567405.1 uncultured Rickettsiaceae bacterium
ATAGAAGCAGATGAGCTTCGTGAGTTTGGGTATAGTAAAAACTTCAGATTTAACACTACGCAAGTAGTGTTAGCATTAGCTACTAATGAAAGGGGACTCCCAATAGGTTATGAGCTATTTAAAGGTAATGAGGCAGAAGTAAGAACGCTCATATCAAGCATCAATAAATGGAAAGAGCTGATCAATATTAACCAAGTAACATTTGTTGCCGACAGAGCAATGTTTAGCAAAGACAATTTGGAGCTAATGGAAGCAAATGGTTACAACTACGTTGTAGCGGCGAAATTACGTAAGTTGCCTCAACCAATGCAAAATAAGATTCTTAATGAAAAGAATTACCGTATAGATTTTACGGAAAAAGATGTGGCATGGATTGGTGAATTTGAGTATGGAGATAATAGACGATTAATAACAACCTATACACCATCAAGAGCCAAGAATGATAGAAATAAGCGAAAGCAGATGTCCGGTACCCGTATAATTAGGCACTAAGAAAGTAGACAATTTGGTAAAATTTAGTCGTTGTTGTTATGAAGGATAAAATTATGACTAAACATGCAAGTGAAGCACAAATTGTTAAAATATTAGAAGAGTTCAGAGGCGGAGCAAAAGCTGATGATCTTTGTAGGACATATGGTTTAGCCAGATCTACCTTGTATAAATGGCGGGATAAGTATGGGGATATGCCAATATCCGAAGTAAAACGGATAAAGCATCTTGAACATGAGAACCAGAAATTAAAGGCTATGTATGCAGAACTTAGCTTACGGAATGAGGCATTAAAGGATATTATTGCAAAAAAGCTTTGACCCACCAAGAGCGCAAAGAGTTGGTGGGTATATTGGTAAATGAATATAAGTTACCAGTTATTAATGCATGTAACGATATGCAAATAAGTCGAGGCTGCTATTATTATGAGCCAACAACTAGAATAGATCCTATAGAAGAGGAATTGTTATTATTAGCTAAAGACAATCCTAAATATGGCTGTAGAAAGTTGTATCAGCTATTACGCTTACATGGAACTCTAGTAAATCATAAAAAGGTATCACGGTTGTATAAGCTGCATCAATTACATTTAAGAATTAAACAAAGCAAGCGATTGATAGTAACTGAAAAGCATCCACTTACCTTGCCAGATCGAGAGCTTCATACATGGTCATGTGACTTTGTGCATGATAAGCTATGCTCGGGGAGAAAGATCAAAGCATTGACGGTTGTTGATGAATTTAATCGTGAGGCAATAACAGTACATATTGAACCACGAATAAACAGTACGAAGCTGTTGCAAATACTTGACCAACTTAAGTATGAGTTCGGATTGCCTAAGTTTATTCGTAGTGATAATGGCCGTGAATTTGCTGCATTTAAAGTACAGCAGTGGGCAAAAGAAAATAATATTCAGTGGTTGTTTATTCAGCCAGGGAAACCAATGCAAAACGCTTACTGTGAACGATTTAACGGCACTTATCGTCATGAAGTATTGAATAGTTACTTATTTACCTCTCTTAATGAAGCTACATTAATTACTAAGGTATGGGTAGATAAGTATAATTATGAACGACCACATGATAGTTTAGATGGGTTAACACCTATACAATATAAAGAAAAATATGGGGCTAATTTGTCTACTTTAATGTGTGCATAAAATGGGGTCTTGACACAGCAACTCGCGAAGATACAGCACGCCTAGACAATAAAATTGACAATTTCCAGGCAAAAGTG
>CAZMMN010000154.1:0-1921 GCA_964567405.1 uncultured Rickettsiaceae bacterium
ATTGCAGTTTCTCCCTCTTTAGAAAGATCGCCTCCTCTAGGGTATGACCATATTACAGTCGCTAATCCACACGATTTTGCTTCCTGGACTATTTCTCTTGCCTCTTCCATCATGTCTTTCGCCTTAGGCGAACCTGGATAGATAGTAAAGCCTACTGCAGCAGCGCCAAGCCTTAAAGCGTCTTTTACGCTAGCAGTAATTGCCATATCAGGAACCTGTGATTTTGCCGTTAAGGAATTATTGCTATTTAATTTTAAAATTACTGGAATTTGCCCAGCAAATTTGTCAATTGAAGCTGCTAGAAAGCCAAAAGGAGCTGCGTAAGCGCTAAATCTGCCTGCAATTGCCAGCTGAAAATGATAATCTGGATCGTAAGCAGGTGAGTTGATACTAAAGCTGCGATCTGGTCCATGTTCAAAGCCTTGATCTACCGGTAGGATTAGCAATCTGCCGCTGCCAGCTAGCTTGCCATGCATTAAAATTTGGTAGAGCTTAGCCTTAACTCCGGCATTTTCATTATTATAGTTTTGGAGGATTGTGCTGATACTATTCCTGCTCATTATTCATACTTTGAATTTTTTCTAAAACTTCTTTAGCATGTTCATTAACTGATACTTTTGCCCATATATAAGCGATTTTGCCTGCTGGATTAATTAAGAAACTAGATCTATTAATTCCCATATATTTCTTGCCATACATGGATTTTTCTCCCCAGACTCCATATAATTCACAGATGCCACTATTGTCAGATATTAAATCAAACTCTAGACAATATTTTTCTTTAAATTTAGAGTGAGAAGTTAAATCATCTTTAGATACTCCTAAAATGACGGAGTTAAGCTTATCGAATTCCGTCTTTAAAGAGTTAAATTCTTTCGCTTCTATCGTACAGCCAGGAGTATCATCTTTGGGATAAAAATATAATATTACGAATTTGCCTTTTAAGTCCGACAGATTAAGCTTTTGCTCGCCCGTTGCTGAAATAGCAAAGTCTGGGGCTTTATCTCCTATATTCAACATACTTATCCTCTTAGTAAATCTTGTTTTAGATGTAGCTTGTTGCTCTTATTTAAAATTGCGCGGTATATTTGAGCGTTTTCCAGCACTCGTTGGACATAATCTCGAGTCCCGTAAAATGGGATGAGCTCCATCCAATCTATAACTTGCCTTATATTTTTCATTTTTCTTGGGTCACCAAAAGCTTCTATCCATTTTACCACCCTATGACTACCAGCATTATATGCCGCAATAGAGAGAATATATGATCCTGTGTGTTTTTCCAGTAGATCCTTTAAGTGATGCGTTCCAAGCTTAATATTATAGTAAGGGTCGCGCGTTAGTTTTTCTAAACTACATTGCACTCCAATAGACTTTGCCGTAATGCAAGCAGTGTTTTCCCGTAGCTGCATCAACCCTCTTTCATTTACGCCGCCTATAACATATTGATCAAATACTGATTCATGGCGAATAACGCCGTATGCTAGTGCAGTTTCAATAGGGGAGCTGGTTATATTGTAAGGAGTAGGGAAAGAGTAATCAAGAATAAAAGTATGATTCTGTGATGCTATTTTTGCAATTTCTACTGAATAATAAGGGTTTTTAAGACGGCGCATTTGCTCAGTGATCAATAGGATTTGAGCAGGAGTAGATGCTTGTTCGATAGCAGCTTTGGCATAGGTTTTTGCAAGAGCTGGCATATCATAATCTACCAGCAGCTTAACTGCTTGAATTAGCTCATTATTTTTTAGAAGATGTTGACTCTCAGACGTTACAGTTGGTTTAGGAGGAAGATGAATTTTATCATTCTTTAATTCTACGCTAGAGAGCTGTCCATAGAAAGTGTAACCATAAGAGCTTGCTTCTTGGTATAATTTTTTAGCTTTTTGATGGTCCCCTTTCACTTCTAAAGTGCGAGCAAGCC
>CAZMMN010000155.1:0-1902 GCA_964567405.1 uncultured Rickettsiaceae bacterium
ATATTTCTCCAGTTCGTTCTAATATTTCTTTAGCTAAATGCATATACGCTATACCCCCTGAGCATTTATTGTCATAAATCATCACCGGCTTACCATGCGACGGAGCCTCGCAAATTCTTATATTACGAGGTATAACAGTCTCAAACACCTGCTCCTTCATGCAATTTCTAACATCTTGCTCTATTTCTTCAGTCAATTTATTGCGCTTATCATACATGGTTAGTAATATTCCCTGAATAGACAGACCGGGATTTAATTTTTTCTTAAGTAGCTCAATAGTTTTCAAAAGATGACTTAAACCTTCAAGGGCATAAAATTCACATTGCATTGGGATCAATACATTATTTGCCGCCGTTAAAGCATTAATCGTAAGCAAACCAAGTGACGGAGGACAATCAATGATGATATTGTCATATTCTCTCAGCTTTTCTAAAGCATTCTTCAAAACGAACTCTCGATTAACTGATTTCACTAAATCTATTTCGGCTGCGCTTAAATTGACGTTGGAGGCAATAATGTCCAGAAGTGGAATTTCGGTTTTTAGAATTATTTCAGCGGGCAGACCTTCCCCTAGCAAATCATAGCTTGTTTTTCCACGCAAACTTTGATTTATTCCAAGTCCAGTCGAGGCATTTCCCTGAGGGTCTAGGTCTATCAATAATGTTCTTTTGCCACAAGCAGCTAATGCCGTAGCTAAATTAGTTGCCGTAGTGGTCTTCCCCACCCCGCCTTTTTGGTTTACAATCGCTGTTATCATATTTTAGCTCTACAATCCATCCATGCTCATTTTTGTGCATTTGGTGTTCAAAATGCCAGTTAGCTTTCGCCTCTTCTATTTCTATCATAGCTTTTTGTCCCTTTAGAAGCAAAAGCTTTTTATTCACTTTGATACTTTGACATAAATTTAATATATTATCGATAGAAGCAAAAGCCCTGGAAGTAAGAATATCGCATTCTAACCCTAACTTTTCCACTCTTTCGTTTACTACAGTGATTTTATTAGGAGATAATTTTGCTGCCTGCAGCAAAAATGCAGACTTTCTAATGTCCGACTCTATCAAAGTGACGTTTTTTGCTCCCATTAAGGATAAAATCACTCCAGGAAAACCACCTCCAGACCCAACATCAATTATTCTATCTTCTGGATCAATAAATTCAAAAAGCTGTGCCGAGTCCAAAATATGACGACGCCATATGTCTTCTTCTTTAGCCACAAGATTTATTTTACTATTCCACTTCTCTAATAACTCTAAATAGCTCGAAAAAGTTTCACGCGAAACATTGTAATATAAATCACTCATTATTATTATTTTTTAAATAAATAATAATAGCCATCAACGCTGATGGAGTTATGCCAGGAATACGTTTTGCAGCTCCAAGATTATTTGGACGATGACGAGTGAGTTTCTCTTTGACTTCAGAAGATAGACTTTCAATTGCATTATAATCTATATTGTCTGGCAGAGTTTGCTCTTCTTCTTGCTTAAAGAGATCGATATCGATTGCTTGACGCTCTAAATAGGATGAATATTTAGATTCAATATAGATATGAAACATAATTTTAGGATCAATAGCCCCAAGCTCTGGAAAAATACTGATGACTTTTGCTATATCGTAATCAGGCACCCCTAGCAGAGTAAAGGCGCTACGATATTGCCCATCTTGAGAAATTAAAAATCCCGCCTTATTAAGGGCGCTAGAGGAAATTTTTAGAGATTTAGTTAGAGCCAATGCACCTGAAATATCGGCAGATTTTTTCTCGAACAAAGCCTTACGTTCTTTAGACACGCAACCTATTGCAATCCCTTTTTGCGTAAGGCGAAGATCAGCATTATCAGCTCTTACAGTAAGGCGATATTCCGACCTTGAGGTAAACATGCGATATGGCTCCGTGGTACCGTG
>CAZMMN010000156.1:0-1866 GCA_964567405.1 uncultured Rickettsiaceae bacterium
CGCAGCTCTTCAAAGACAGATTCTGCAACACGGTTTTCAATTTCAAGGACACCCATATTGCTGCGCTATTCGGTCTCTAATAAAGCTGCTAGGAGCTTTCAAAGTGAGCAGCTTCTTATCATGGTCATAAATAGCCGACAGCTTGCTAAACCATGATTTATCAAGCGCCTCTCCGTTCTCTAGCTGCTTCGTAAGCTTAATCCTGATTTTACCCCATATTGAATCAGCATTAGGAGGAGTTGGGGAAGTAGAGGGGTCTTGACCAAAACTATCGCTATTTGCCGTATTGGCTACAGTATTCCTATCGCTGTTTTTAAATTTAAAGCAGCCTTTATTTGCTATTTCTACTTCTCGCAGTTCATAAGCTAGGGCTTTAGCCATGTAGTTTAATACTGAGTTTTTATGGCAAAACTTGTATTCAGGATGTTGATTGCTTATTTTGAGCAATAGCTGATTGATAAAATGCAGCTCAAACTTGCGCCCTGACTTTTCTGCCAGCAAGTCTCTATCTTGCTCAGTTAAAGGATAAAACTCAGCTAGCTTTTTGCCAAAAAATTTAAATTTTAACCAGATTGGCGTAGATTTATTTGATTGTTCTGCTAGTTCTGTAGGGTAAGCAGATGGAGCAAGCGATAAGTCTTGGCTGTAGGCTTCCGATTGCTCCTTAGCAATTTCTGCTTGTGGAATATTACATGGTTCAATAGAAGCTGTTGAATTTGCAATAGCGCAAGATTTTAATTCTTTTGCTGGTTCTGCAGTTATGTTTGCTTCTTGCGCTTTCTTAAGCTGCAACTCATTGTCAGCTGCTTCTCCTTCTTCCTTTTCTTCCTTCAAAACTTTTAACTCAGATTTGCTAGATCTATTAAATCTATCTATAGATTTTTTATTATTATTATCTATATTATTACCTGCAGAAATTTCTGCAGATAGGGCGGGGCAGTTTCTTGGCAAAGACTGAGATTTTACGGTTTTATCCTCAGCATTTAAAGAAGAGCCTCCAGAAGAGGTGTCATCATTTCTCAGGCTCACGGGAAATTTTTTTAGGTCGTTTCCTTCATTTAATTTTAAAACATTCTGAATATTTAAAATCAAGAACATTTCATTAGCAAAAGACCTGTCAAGAATACTGACTGTTCTTAGGCTTCTAGTAACTAAACCTAGTTTTTCTAATCTCACTACCGCATCTTTTACTTGCGACAGCCCGAAATTGAACTTTTTCTTAAAATACTTAAAATTAAGCTGGAACTCAGTAGCATTATTACAGCGGTATAAAAACACTAGTTCAGAGAGGATGGAAATTGCGGTACCATCAGACTTACCAGTGTCACGCCGCAACTTATGGTACCATATATTCGGTACTATGTTGCCAGCTCCTAGCAGCTCAGAAAAGCTGGGAAGATTATTGTCATTATAAGGGGTTTCTGTTATTTTCATATCATACCTTTGTGCTAACATTGGTTATTAAAGGCTAGTTAAGCATTTATTCAACTTGCCGGGAGAAAAACGCTTAGCTAGCTATCATGGCTCTAGCAAGACGACTGAGATAAGTTCAGCGACTGCTGTTTTCTTCCATTCATATCAATTATGATAATATTGCTGCCTAGTGCAACGGTCATTTCATAAAGTGAAATGGAGCCTGCTACTCAAAGTCGATATTTAAGCCATAAAATAGCTGCAATTATTTCATTTTATGAAAATGATTGAGTAAGAATCCGCTAATCAATTACTTACAATTAAAGTCACTGATTTATAAAATGCAAAGACTGATAGCAGACTTTAATATCTAAAATCTATCTTAGGAGTAATGAGTTTTTTCTTCTTTTTAGCAAGCCACGCTTCCTCTAGCAAACGCTCATTGATGTTATA
>CAZMMN010000157.1:0-482 GCA_964567405.1 uncultured Rickettsiaceae bacterium
AGTATTTACACTGGTTATGCATATGCAGAGGATTCTAAAGCCTCTCAGGAAACAGCCATTGCCGAAATGGAAGCAATGTTGGCTGAAATAGAGCCTAAGATTATAGAATTGGCCGCCGAAGAGTTTATGGACGACCCAGTAAGTGTTACAGACATTACTGTGTTAGATGGACATTCATCACAAGAAATAGCAGAAGTGAATTTATCGGGTGATATTTTTGAAATCACCGAGAGATTTTACGGATCATAATTAAGAGAAAAACATATGAGCTTTATTAGTAAATTTGGACAATCATTCATGAATGTAACAAAAGCTACCGCAAGGCATGTGGCTTTTGGTGCTGAAGTGGCTGCTGCGTCTAAAATGGATTTTGCAAAAGGATCTATTAAAGATATGTTATCTAATGTTGCACTTGGTTTTAGCGCTAAAACTATTTTAACTGCAGACCAGCAAGGAATTGTAGATAACGAATATGTGTCAAC
>CAZMMN010000157.1:492-1865 GCA_964567405.1 uncultured Rickettsiaceae bacterium
TCAACTGCGCTTGGTGGTGGGAGAGGGGCTTTTTATCTAAGCTCTTTAAAAAACAAAGCTACAGAAATGGATAAGTTGTTTAGCGATACTAAAGTGAATTTTCAGCAAAATGACTTTGAAAAGCTAGCAATTAATGCGTTTTCTTTATCTAAAATGATTTTTGGCGAGATCTTACCAGGCGTTAAAATGGGGCTTTCATTATTGGCTTCTGGATATTCTGCTGGGATCAACTCCGCTTATCCAGCTTATGAACAAAAAATGATTGGTCATTTGGATATTGTTGACTCAGACGAGGAAGAGATGATCGTGATATCTTCTGCGGATAGTATAGTCTGTGATATTTCAAGCAGCTCAATAGATCAAGAGTTTGGTCATTCTGAGTTAATCGGAGTTTCTGAGTAAGAATTATTTGCAACGAATCTTGTAAATATTCCTAAAATTTTCCTTAGCTTAAGTAATAATATTGCAATAGTATTATTTTTATATTACTATTTAAGCACATTAAATATAAAAACTTATTAAAAATGCTAAAATTTAGATCGCTGGTTTTATTTATCTCTATTACTTTATGTTCTTTGTCCGCTCAGGCAGAACAGAATCCTGTTTCTTCATATGTCGGTAAGATACTCAATGAATTTGTTACCATAGCAAGCAATCCATCCTTTGCAGACGATATTAAAGTCTCTAAGGCTAAAGTTTTGATTGCTGAAAATCTAGATGTTGACTGGATGGCTAAATTTGTGCTTGGACGCTTCAGAAGAGGTTTGCCTTCAGAAGAGATGACTAAATTTACAGCAACTTATAAAGAGTATGTTACTTCGATTTATGCTAGTGCAGTAAAGCAATATAAAGGCCAGAAGGTTACAGTAACTAATATTAAAAATATTGCTGAGAATGAATATGCGGTTAAAACTTCAATCGCTAGAGATGGCCAAGATCCATTGCTAATCGATTATATGGTTAGAGTATATCCCGGTAATATATATAAAGTATTTGATGTTGTGACTGAAGGAGTGAGTTTAATCACTTCCCATCAAGCTGAATTTATTAATACTATTGGTACCTCAAGCGTGGAAGCTCTGCGTCAGAATTTAGTTAGTAAGATGAAATCGCCAGAAGTGAAATAATTATAGTCTTTTTCCCCATCGGTTATGGAACCAAAACCATTGACTAGGATTGTCTCTAACCCAGCTTTCTAGGGTTAGATTTATTTCTTTCATTATACGTATAACCTCACTAGATTCATCTGCTTTATAGTCTATTTTAAGCTCTTTATGGATTATTAGTTTGATATTAGCACCATCTTTGCGAATTATTTGTACTGGAACGATAGGATAATTATATTGCAGTGCAAATTTTGCAATAGCACTAGC
>CAZMMN010000158.1:0-1864 GCA_964567405.1 uncultured Rickettsiaceae bacterium
CAATAGTAAAAAACATCCCTTCTTCTAAAGTGATGCCGGTACCTGGTTTGCCGTAATGTAAAACTGTCGGCTCAGCGTGAAAAATTTTGCCTATACCATGACCGCTATAGTCTCGCACTACAGAATAATTGTTTTTTTCGGCATAAGTCTGAATAGCATATCCAATATCGCCAAGACGTACGCCAGGCTTTACCATCCTTATTCCCAGCATCATCGCCTCATATGTTACCTCTATTAAACGACGCGGCTTTATTCCTACATTGCCTACACAGTACATTCTGCTGCTGTCGCCGTGCCATCCTTCCACGATTACTGTCACATCAATATTAATAATATCGCCTTCTCTTAATTTTTTGTCGCTAGGTATGCCATGACACACTACATGATTGACTGAGGTGCATATTGATTTCGGAAAACCTCTATAATTTAAAGGCGCAGGAATTCCTCCTCTTGCAATAATAAACTCATGACACTTATCATTTAAAAAGTTGGTGCTAACGCCTACCTGTATATATTGTCCGATAAAATCTAGAGTGTCAGCAGCAAGCTTGCCGGCAATACGCATTTTTGCAAATTCTTCTGGAGTGTGAATTGTAATATCCATCTACTTAGTTAGTTTTTGTTTTAATAACGCCTCTAGCATTGCTGGGTTAGCTTTGCCTTGAGTTTTTTTCATTATTTGTCCGACAAAGAAGCCAAATAGTTTTTCTTTGCCGTTTCTGTATTCTTCTACGGTATTGGGATTTTCTGCTAACACTTCATCAATAATGGGCAGTATTGACTCGCTGTCGGATATCTGAATAAGGCTGTATTTATCGATGATTTCCTGCGGTGATTGACCGCTTTCAAACATTTTTTCAAAAACAGTTTTAGCAATCTTGCCAGAGATAACCTTATCTTCAATTAATTTTACCATTTCCCCAAGCATTGATGGGGAAATTTTGCAGTCTTTTAACTCTATAGAATATTTATTAAGATAGCCAAATAGCTCCGTAGTAACCCAATTTGCTATAATTTTGGGATTGCCAAATTTTATAGCATTTTCAAAATAATGGGATACTTCGGGTTCTGCCACTAGCACCTGCGCATCATAAGGGGTTAACTCTAGATTGCTGATATATCTAGCCATTTTTGCATCAGGAAGTTCGGGTAAGTCATTCTTTATTTCTTCAATTAACTCCGGTGTTACTACTAGCGGTAATAAGTCTGGGTCAGGAAAGTAGCGGTAATCTACAGACTCTTCTTTAAGTCTCATTGTCCTAGTGTGACCGGTGACAGCATCAAATAGCCGAGTTTCTTGCCTTATTATTTCCCCTTGCTTAAGGAGTTGAATTTGCCGTGCCGCTTCAAACTCTATAGCTTTGATTATATTGCTGGTGGAATTCAGGTTTTTAATTTCGCATCGTGTTCCGAGTGCTTCTCCTGTTTTACGTACTGATACATTGGCATCGCAGCGTAAAGAGCCCTTTTCCATATCGCCATCACAACTGCCAATATAGCGTAGAATGGTTCTAATTTTTTTTACTACCTCCGCTGCTTCCGCTGCCGAGCTGATGTCAGGATCCGTTACTATTTCCATTAGTCCTATTCCTGCTCTATTTAAGTCAATAAAGCTATATAAGGCTGATTGATCGTGTATGCTCTTACCAGCGTCTTGCTCTAAATGTAGGCGGTTAATTCTAACAGTCTTTAGGCTGCCATCTTTTAAAGTTATGTTGATGTAGCCATTTTGGACTATAGGGCGATAAAATTGCGAGATTTGATAACCTTGTGGCAGGTCAGGATAGAAATAATTTTTGCGATCAAAATGCGAATGAGTGTTAATATGAGCGTTAAGAGCAAGTCCAGTCTTAATTGCTTGATG
>CAZMMN010000159.1:0-1859 GCA_964567405.1 uncultured Rickettsiaceae bacterium
CAGAGAATAGGGGAGGGGGATGGATGGGGAGCTCAAGAAGCGCTAAAAGTCAGCTTTGTTATTAACATCGCAAGTGATGATAATTCCTATCAATTTATTGTAACTAGCGAGGATTATTTAACGATAGATTTAAATACCATCTCTCTTAGTGATAAAGTAAAAATCGCTATAGTTATGAAATATGAAAATGGTAGCTGCAGTTTGCCTGCCACAATCATCGCTATAAAAATAAAAACTAGATGAACAGAAGAGTTACTAATAACCGGCTTAGAGCAGCTATATCTAATCCCGATCAGGAAAAAATAGAAGAAGTAGATTTTGCCAAGATTAATAAAATATTTATTGGCTTATTTTTTAGCTTAGAACAAGAAATGGAGGAGTTAAGAGTAAAATATTGCAATGTAAAATCTAACAAAAGCTTAAGCCGCCGCACCCTTATAGACGACTTTATGAAGATAATATCTTTATATGGTAAGATTAACCTTTTAAAGCAGCGTTATGTTAATGAGGCGAGCGATAATTTGGAAGAGGAAGAGCTTACAATTATTGATAATTTTGTAGAGAATTATATTAGTGATAAGAGCTTAAAAAGTGAGGCAAAAGATGAAGACTTATAATTATGAAATTGATTTAATGCTTCCTTTGCAAGCTAATAAAGAGGTGACTTTTAATGAGGCGCAGCTAAAAATAGATAGTTTATGTAGTGCCAGCATCCTTGGCTTTATAGAGGAGATACCAAAGGAAGCGAAATTGGGTGAAAAGCATATTGTAAAAAACGGCGAATTTGCTAATTACGTTTGCTATTGCAGTGATTTGTCGAAGGGTTGGCAATTGATGAAAGCTAAAGTCGGGATGATATTTTTTATCGTTAGTGAGGATAGTTTTTTTATTTTTAAAAATAGCGCTTGGCAGCCTGTTGTCCTTCAAGAGAATGTCGCTATAAATGAGGGCGCTTTTATTTCTATAGATGATAGGTTCGAAGCGCCAGCGCGAGGGCGTTACTTATCTTTATACTTGGTTGGCAATTGTCTTATTGACCTGAGTAAATTTCAGTCGCCGCAACTGACGGTTGTTATAAAGCAAAACCAGTCTGCCAGCTACAAAGTCAGCTGGTCAGAAAATATTATGTGGCAACAGCAAAAACCGCATGCCATCACACCGGAACCTAACCATATAGATGTCTTAACGTTTTATAAATTGATTGAAGTGCCGTATGTGATAGCAAGTATAAATGGTATTGGTTACCATTTCTAAATTAACCATAATAACATAAATAAATTAGACTTATATGATTACTCTATTTGCTTCTATTGCAGGATTTATCAGCTCCATAATCCCAGAATTATTACGATTTATTAAAGATCAAAATGATAAGAAACATGAATTAAATATTCTGGATCGACAAATTGAATATGGCAAAAATTCTCGAGCTTACAAAATAGAAGAAATTGAGATCACTAAAGATTTAATAGAACAAGCATCGCTTTATTCTACCTATAAAACCGGTATAGATTGGGTGGATGCTCTAAACGGCACCGTCCGCCCTGTGCTTGCTTATAGTTTTTTCATTATGTATGGCAGCCTGAAATTCATGCAGTATAAGGCTATTAGCTGCGCAGAAGAGGTTATACAATATATTGATATAATATGGAGCACTGATGATCAGGCAATCTTTGCGGGAATTATAAGCTTTTATTTTGGTCAGCGCACTTTCAGCAAATTTAAAAAGTATAAATAATGTTAATACATCGATTCGTGAATGAGGAGGGAGTAAGCTTGATAAAACATTAGACCTCTTTCGAACCTCAATTTTTCAGCTCCCAATTGTACAAAGCGGCGATTAAATTGAATCTAAGCCC
>CAZMMN010000160.1:0-389 GCA_964567405.1 uncultured Rickettsiaceae bacterium
AAATGTCCAAGCGCAAGACAGCATAATTTTTGGAGATGAGGCGGTGCCTGCTAAGCAAGTAGCGACTCAAAACGTTGCTAGCGATGAGGTGGATCCTATCACTCACGCTATACGCGAGCAAATCATTCAAACACAAAAAGCTTTGTTGCAGAGCTGGATTGCCAAGGATACCAATTACGAGGAAGTGGCAAAATATGATCAGGATAAATTTAATGCATTTTTAAAAAACCAAGATAACAAAAAGATAATAAACCAGGCTCTTAATAATACAGAGCTGCAAAAGGAATTTAGCCGAATTGAAGTAGAAGGTTATAAAGCTGTTCATCAAAAATTTCAAGGTAATTTTAAGCCGCTAGATTGGAACAGTTTTCAAGGGCAAGATACTAGGG
>CAZMMN010000160.1:399-1839 GCA_964567405.1 uncultured Rickettsiaceae bacterium
GCAAGTAGTTAAAAATGCAACCGGGGAAGAAATATGCACACTAGTTGAAACTACTGTAAAGACTAAGTCCCAGCAAGTAGTAAAAGCGGATGGATCTGCAGTAACGGTTAACAGCTACCGCACGATAGATTTTCCTCCCTCCCTTGAAAAAGGCGGCACAATGCATCTGTCACTGGCGGTAAAAGATGAAAATGGTAACAATATTGCCGCCAAAAATGCGGTGTATTTTACGGCGCATTATAATAAAGAAGGAAAATTAGAAGAAGTGAGCTCGCCAATTCCGGTGAAATTTGCAGGTGAGGGGAAAGATGCGATAGGTTATATAGAACGTGATGGGCATATATATACTCTCCCAGTGACAAAAGGTAAGTATGAAGAAATGATGCAGGAGGTGGCAAAGAATCAAGGGCAGGCTGTTAATCTTTCCCAAACGGTTGCTATGGAAGAAAGAGCTAAGGATGGGGTGATAATTGGGGCAGAGAAGGGTAGCGAGAAAGGGCAAGAGCAGAACATCATACAAGCTGCTGCGCCTGACGCCGCCGAGGAGCCGTCCTTCTTAAGATCTACTCCACCACCACCTCCTCCTCGCGGTATGATATTTCCCTCTCCCCAGCCTCCGCCCCCGCCTCCTAGCGCTCAGGTTTCATTTTCCCCACCACCACCACCAGGAGTAAACCAAAATGTAACTGTTCTTACTAATAAATTAATAGATAATCTTACTAACCCGCACAATATAAAAGTTGTTGGTGCTAAGCTGGATGAAAAGCAAGCGGGAGAGATAAAAACCCAGTATTCGGTTGAAAATTTTAATAAGCTAAATGGCACTCCATCTAAGACTAAATTTATTACAAATATAGTCACAAGTAAATTAGATAACTCGGATAAGAAAATACTATTAGAGCAAATGCAGAAGATTATTTCAAAAGATGCTCCAGAGAATGCGGTAATAAAGAATGGAATTAAATTGGCGTTAGAAAATATAGATAAACCTGCTCCTCCAGTATCTAAAAATGAAATACGGAGATAAAAAATATTTTATTCTTATGGAGAAATAAAGCAGTTTAGATTATAGCTACTTCCTTTCATACATAAAACCTGCATAAGAGGCAGCTAAATTATGATTAGCAATATGGTGCTATCTTGCTGTTAACCTTAAAATCCTTGATTAATTAGCTTAAATCTTATAGAACTCAAGCTATAATATTAAAATATTTGGCAGAATGAATCATTATAATATCCCCAATTTGCTGGCGGCAATTATTTTATCAAGCGGCATTATCTTTGGCTGGCAATATTTCTACGAAAAGCCAAGGCTAGCAAAGCTTGCGGAGGAACAAAAAAAATATCATCAGCAAATTGAGGAGACAAAGAAAGAGCAATCATTAGCGCAAACTGCTTCTATCAATGAAAATGCAGATTTGGTTTTAGATACTAAGCAAG
>CAZMMN010000161.1:0-1833 GCA_964567405.1 uncultured Rickettsiaceae bacterium
ATCAGTGGGGAGATACAGATGTAATGCTGATTAAATTAATAGATAGGTTGCATAATTTGAGTACTCTTTCTTGTATGCAGAAGCAGAAAGTTATGCAACAAATCCAGGAAACTTGTAATAGTCTATTCCCGGGAGTAGCAGCGCTCTTCTCTTTAAATTTAGAAAAAAGACTTTTTCTAGCATTGCAAAAAGAAGATACCCAAAATATTCATCGAAGTGCCTACAACATTAATTACAATTCTTCCGTAGATTATGCAGACTTTAAACTGCCAGGGATAGAGTTAAAAATTGAATAAGTGCCTTTTTCTTTCTCTTTATTGATGAAATTATTTAATCCCCATATGTAGCATAATGATAGAGGGATAGCGATAAGGTATAAACCTATTTGCCCGCATATATTGGTTATAAACTCAACCCCAAAAGAAGAGATAATATACATAACCGCACCCGCTACTGCAAATATAATACTAGCGGCTCTAAATCTTTTAAACACAGGGAAAGATTTATATATTATCGGCTCTGCTGGTCTGGTGCCAGGGTTGCAGCACATAGTAAACACTTGAAATATAAATATCATTGTTGGACTAGGATATAAATCTAGAAGAGGTATTAAGATTAAAAGAGCAGGAATATATATTATAGTAATAAATTTTAGTATTCTTAGGGGATGAAATTTATAAGAAAAATAAATTAAGATAGTAGTACATACCACATCTACTAAAGTAACTCCAAGATTCTGGGATAATATCTGTGACATACTATAACCGTGCTTTTTAAGCAAAATAGGCGCATAAGCAAACGATACATATATAGAAAATGGTGATATGCATCTCATAAAGAAATAAGATAATAACAGTCTATTATCAGCTTTCTGTTGTAATATTTGTTCTTTGTTTAATCTTCTCGAAGCATCCACAAAGTCTACTGTTTCTCTTAGTCTAGTCCTAAATATTAAGCCTAAAAAAGCAATAACAGAGCCAATTAAGAAAATATAGCGCCAGTTACCTGTGGTATCTATGACTACTTTGCTCATAAAGATAGCTCCACTGCCACCCATTATTGCCCCAATGGTAATTATTTGCAGCATAGCATAAGACATTGGAGGATTTATAGATTCCGATATATATAACTTAGCTCCTATCACTTCTCCCAATGAAGACATACCTTGAATAATTCTACATAGTATCATTACTACAGAAGCCCATATACCTATCTGAGAATATTCGGGAAGTATAAACATTATAAAGCAGGAACCACCCATGAAAAATGTAGTAAGAAAAATGGTATTTTTTCTTCCTATATTGTCGCCAAGCCAACCAAATAAAAGACCGCCGAAAGGTCTAAATAAAAAACTTGTACAAAAAGTAAAGGCAGAAAGCATAGAGGCAGAGAAGGGATCGGTAGGAGGAAAAAATAGAGGATTTAGCATTACAGCAAGGTGAATATACAGCTTTAAATCGAAATATTCTAAAAACGTCCCAATAGATAGAATACCTACTGCTTCCTTCTGTTCTTTAGTCAATTTATCTTGAAGTTGATCTGCACGTGGCATCTTTGCTAAACATTTACATAATTAACTAAAGCGAAAGATTAGCTTTAAAAATAAACATCCGCAACAGTTTTTCTGCTAGTAAATGAAGTAAAGACAACTACGTAATCAATTATTGGTTAAATCTTTTAAACACATAAACATAACAATAGTTTGTTATAATAATTTTATATTAAAAGCCATAATTAATCCCCAAGAAATTTGCCGCTTGAATTGTCCACATACCCCCGATTTAGTGCGCGCTACACCCATGGTAAAAAATGGGGATTTTTTGGCAAAAACCG
>CAZMMN010000162.1:0-1825 GCA_964567405.1 uncultured Rickettsiaceae bacterium
AGCCCTTAATTCTTCTATTCTAAAAAAGGTAGTTTTCTCAGTTAGCTTCTGCCTTTTTGGCTCTCTCGCGCTTATTGCATCTTCCTCGGAGAACCTCTTATATTGCGTTATATGGTCTAAGTTAAGACTCTCAATTGAGGCTTCATCATGAGGCAAAGTTGAATAAATGGACTCAGCAGTAAATTTATAACGTTTTTTCATATGCTTTCACCCCTGAGGTAATTTCATATACTAAATCCGATTGCAACGAATGAATGCGTAGTACTATGTTAGTACTATAGATTTATATTTAGCACTCATTTTTTATCTAAAGTACTATAACTTATCATATCAAGCAGCTAATAGTTTAGTAAGCTTTTCAGAAGCATGTGACTTTCTAATTAATATTGCTCACTTAACACACTCAGATTATACTCTTAATAAAATTATCTCGCGATCTCGTGCTTTATTAATAGTTATTAGCAACTCTATTCAATTTTTTATTTATTATGTCTCTTGCTTCTTTTAAATCTTGAATTTTTTTAAGTAATTGGCTTTGGTCTTTTCTTTCTAACTTTCCTGAATCAATCCATTTTTGATAAGTTCTTGTCAATCCATCATAGCTGTCTGCTTTAGTAAAATCGGTGCTCCTACTTTGGGATTCAGCTAGTTTAAATATTTGCTCTATAATCTCTAGTTTATTACTACCTTCTGGTAAACCCAAGACTTCTATAATCTTATTATTGAATAGGCTAAAATCTACAGGCTCATCATACAACTCTAATAATATATTTCCTAAATTGTTATATACTGAAGCAGCTTTTTTGCTTGAAAGCTTTCCTAATTCCATGAGGATCCCTGGTGATACCTCATTTCCTATAAACTGATTTAATATTTTCTCTAGATATTGTGTTTTTTTATTAATATCTGTGGAAAGCAATATGAGCTTGGTATAGCACCAAGCTAGTTTCTCACTACATTCTGCTTGATTATGTATATTATTTTTTGGCATAGTCTTTTTAGGTTCTATATCGCCTGCGCTGTATCCTACCTTATATTCTTTATTGCTACTTTTTAATTCTTGGTATAACTTTATGTACTCCCTTAATTTTTCTGCTGCTTGCTTATAATTCCTATTTTTGATATTAGTAGCTATCTCATCTTTCCTTATTATTCCAATCCCGCTTACCATACTTAAATAACCTTCAAAGAGTCCTAGTTTTTCTCCTAAGTAGTGGGACAGCTCAAAATATCTAGTAGCCTCTTTTCTATCTCCATTATAAATGTAAGTTCTACCTAGCAAATATACTATTCTGGTATACATTTCTGGCAAATCTTTAACCACTGCCAGCTCGGTATATATTTGCTCCTTACTTAAATTATCAAAGCTAAATGATATTTTACTTCGGTTAATTACATAGTTCTCTACTAGGGTTTTAGCATATCTTAGTATTTCACGAGCTTTTTCCCCATCATGCTCGTTATGAGTGTAGTAATTTGCTAATGCATGCAGATTATATAAATAATCCACTAGCTCACTTGATGAGGCTTCTGTACTGTCAAAATATGCTTGTATCTCCTCTTTGTTAATTTGGAGCAATATTTTTTCCATTTGCTTGAACATATTATAATTCTTCTGCATTTGTTCTTTGGTTATATTGTCAGCAGAAAATTCTTTATTCTTTATCACTGCAAGAAAATTAGCTAACTGATTAATCGTATTAGAATAACTAAGCTTGGATTCGTTATTAGGAATGGGGACTACTTGTCTTATGGTAACTTCTTGATTAGCTTGCAGGAAAAACAATATGATTAAAGCTGCTGAGCTAATTAAGCTACTTGATAT
>CAZMMN010000163.1:0-1806 GCA_964567405.1 uncultured Rickettsiaceae bacterium
AAGCGTGCCGCCTACTAAGAGCCAGCAGGAATCGTTAGCATATTATGCTAAAACAATGCAAGAGGCAGAGGAGCAAATAGTAACTATGCAGCAAATGACTGAAAGATGCGCACAAAAAACAGATGCGTTAAATATGGCATTAGATAATACCCTAACAAAAATAGTAGAAGCAGAAATAGCCTATAATGAATTAGCGACAGAAGTTGCCGCATTAGGAATACATAGCCACCATGTGGCAGATTTTAGCGACACAGATGCGTTATAATTTTTGCCCATTGACTTATGTAGCAACTAATTGGTATATTAATATTTACTAATTTCAACCTTAAGGAGTACAATATGTTAAAAAGAGCTACAAACGCAACTGAACAGACATTAAACGATAATTTCCAAGCCGCTCAATATCAAACTATTACTGCGCAAGCCACAGAAGATAAAGCTCAAAGGGATCTAATTGAGATATAAAAAGCGCTTGAACAAGCTATAAGCGATCATAAGAAAGCTCTTGATTCTAATGATGATAATGCTACATCTGAAGCTGCATCTTTGGTGGCATCATTATATAGTGTTTTTAATGATGCTCAAGAAAAGCTTACTCAAGCTACAGACGATAGAAAAAGTGCTGAAGCTTTAAAGGACATTACAGAGCTTGAAATGGGAGCTTATACATCAAATTACCAAGATGAGAAGCCAAAATTTGCTCCTGCTAAACCTTTATATAACAGCAATTACACTAGTGAGATTAAGAATAATAGCGTAAGTACTATTTGGGATATTAGCAATTACGTTAGCACTATTAATTTAACAAATAGCACTATTGATTTAACAAAAAATAGCCTCCCTGGCGAAATTCAAGCTAAACTTGATTTATTACCATCTCGTGAAGCTAAACTTGATACTCTAATGGATTATTATGAAGCCACTGGTCAAAACATAATCCATGGTGTAGTAAATATAAACGATTCTAACATAAGACTTCAACTTAATAATCATATCTTTGAAAGCAAAACATCTGATGAAGACCTAACATTAGCTATTCTGGGTGAGGACGGCATGACGGCTTAAGTTTGATCATAATTTTTGCCCCTTGTTTTTAGATACTTAGTAAATTATAATGCCTACTATGTAATCCTTGGCTGAGTAAGATCATAGATCGCGCGTAAGCCAGGGACACATAGAGCAAATTTGTCATTAGCAAGCTAATGGTTATCCATAACTTCGATCCCTCCTCACACCTTAAGAGGAAAATACATAATGGCGATTGTAGCTATGGCAACCTCTAAAAATTAAGAGAAAAATTATGAATAAAACTACTATATCCTTATTAATTTCAACTTCATTATTACTATCCGGCTGTTTTCCGACTGTTTTTGCTGGAGCGACTAGCGCAACGGTAGCAGCAGCAAAAGATCGTAGTATCGGAGATGCAGTTGATGATGCGAAGATATCTGCCAAAATCAAAGCTGATTTTATTAAGGATGGTTTTAGAGCTCTATATACCAAAATTAATGTGGAAGTTGTCAGTGGTCGCGTAATGTATACTGGCGTTGTTGATTCAGAAGAAGATGTAATGAAAGCGCTCGAAATAGCGTGGAATCAAGAGGGCGTTAAAGAAGTATTGAACGAACTACAAACGGATAAAAACAGTGGCAATTTCAACGGCACTCAATACACCAGAGACTCATTGATCACAGCTCAAGTTAAAGCCAAAACCATGGTAAATCGCGATGTTAAATTTGTGAATTATACTATCGTTACCTCAAACAATATTGTTTATATCTTTGGTATAGCAAGATCTGCTGAAGA
>CAZMMN010000164.1:0-1789 GCA_964567405.1 uncultured Rickettsiaceae bacterium
AGGGCAAGGTTGTATAGCGCAAACAATATAAACTTATTGACGCCAGAGTAATAACGCCAATTCGGGATAAGTAATGAATATAAATAAAAAAGTCCATCAAAGTAATATTTTGATAGAATATTGTTGCAAAACATAACAATATCAAGGATATACAAAGATGTACATAGTAGAATTATATGTTATTATAGATGATTTCTGCAAAAAATTTACACCAAAGTATATAAAACTGTTGAAACATAAAGAGTTAATGTTTAGAAATAGGCCTGGTATGTTAAATACCAGTGAAATTATTTTGATAATTTTATTATTTACCCAATCAGGCTATAAATATTTCAAATGGTTTTATATTAAGAAACCTCTGCACTATAAAATTTAATGATATGTTAGAATATATGCATGTTGCTAAAAGGTTTCAACTGTTTTTGTAGGTGTGTTTATGTCAATTTTTGATTACGCATTATCGCAAATGATAGATCCAGATAATTTATTGGTAAAAGTAGAGAGTATAGTTAATTGGAATGAGGTTTCCGACCTACTGGATAAGAAGCTGGGTATACGTGAAGCTAAGGCGACTGGTCAGGAGCCATACGAGTACATATCTATGTTTAAGATTCTATTAATTCAACAATGGCACACATTAAGTGATCCGAAAATGGAAGATGCACTGAAGACCCGTATAGATTTTATGTGGTTTACCGGCTTTGGTCTGGCCAGTAAACACTTTATGGTTCCGGACGAAACTACTATCTGCAGATTTCGAAATAAGCTAGTAAAGAGAAGATTATTCGACAAATTGCTCTCAAAAGTAAATAACCAATTAGAGCGCCATAATTTAAAGGTCAAGATTAGTAAAGGTGCGGTTTTGGATGCAACACTAATTAAGTCGGCAGTTAATTCACAGGCAATACCATCCGTTATAGTGGAAGACAGAAAAGAAAATGATGAGGATAATAATAGCGGTTCATCAGGTACTAATACTCAGGAAATAAGAGTATTATCTGCTAATGAGCAAACATCTGCTGAAATTGACAAAGATGCGAAATGGCTCAAAAAAGGTAGGCATAATGTTTTTGGATACAAAGGGTTTATTACAACTGATACTACCGACGGTTATATTGAGTCGGTAGAAGTAACTCCGGCAAATGTAAGCGAAGTACGGCATATGCAAGAAGCCCTGGCAAAGGTTGTTACAAAAGATATCAAAGTTTTATATGCTGATAAAGGTTACGCCAGTGCTGATAATGTTGCGTGGTTAAAAGAAAATGGCATTGGCAATGCCATAATGGACAAGGCATATCGCAACAGGGCTTTAACTCGTAAACAGATAGAACGAAATAAACGAATTAGTAAAACCCGTTATATAGTAGAGAGAACCAATGCTACAACAAAGAATATATTTAAATTTGATAGAGCTAAATACATTGGTTTAGCTAAAGTTAAGTCCCAGGCTTTATTAGTTGCAATAGCGCACAATTTATTAAAAGCGGCTAATAAAATCAATGTTTCTGAGGTATTCTACAGGAAAGTAGTATCCAAAAATTGTTTTAATGGGTTATTTGCATAGAAAATTTGCGAAATGGGCAAATATATGCTTAATTTATTCTTAAATTTGAGTGAAAACGCATGTTAAGTTCAGGCGTTTACAATTTTAAAAATATCAAAAATGAATATTTAAGATAAATGACTAATATGCAGAGGTTTCTGTAATTCAATTTGCTTAAACCGAATTGGCGTTTAAACATAGATATGTACTCGTATGGCTCCTGACCAGTCGCCTTAGCTTCACGTA
>CAZMMN010000165.1:0-1788 GCA_964567405.1 uncultured Rickettsiaceae bacterium
TGATTACAATTATTTGTATAATACATTATGCTACAAAGATATAATAAAACTAGCTAAATAAACTAAATTTAGTCAAAGAAAATCTAAACTAAAAATTAACAGAAATAACAAAGTATCTTATTAATATCAATATCAAAATACTAGATATCACGAGAATGTTCAAATAACTGTGTCAAAATCTGACGCTTGACGGCTGAAATTAGCCTCATCTAAATCTTACCAGTTATTTTGCGGTTGTCAATGATTTTTTTGTGTACATTTTAAATTTCCTTAGCAAAAAATATATAAAATATCCACGTTACGTGCCGAAAAACATCTTCTCTTAAAAAAAGACCTCACGCGGCACGTTTTCTCTTGTTGACTACGTCAACTGCGAGACTAATTACTTTAAGCTTAAGGTAAGCCTGCCAGGAAAATAAATATCTAATTGAGAAATAGACATAGCCCAATTCGACAATGGTTTATTCCATTTCTCTTTTATCTTTTGACAAGCACAATAAATTAGCTTAAAAAGAGCGTTATCTGAAGTGAATGCACCTTTAGTTTTGGTAAATTTCCTAACCTGACGGTGAAACCCTTCTATCGGATTGGTAGTGTAAATTAAACGTCGAATATCGCTAGAATACTTAAAATAAGTGGTTAAACGCTCCCAATTTGATTTCCAGGATTTCAAAACTAACGGATAACGGCTGCCCCATTTCTCATCCAACTTGATTAAGTTATGGGCTGCCAATTCTTGAGTAGAAGCCTTATACACTAGCTTTAAATCTGCCATAAAAGCTTTCTGATCTTTACTAGCTATGTATTTAATTGAGTTCCTGATTTGATGCACTATACAGGACTGAATTTCAGTATTAGGAAAAACTGTTTGGATAGCTTCAGCAAATCCCTTCAGTCCATCAATACAAGCAATCAAAATATCTTCTATCCCCCTAGATTTTAAATCATTTAAAACCCCAAGCCAAAAATTAGACCCCTCACTCTCTGCCGTGTAAAAACCTAAAATATCTTTATAACCATCTTGATTAATGCCCATAATATTATATAAAGCTTTATTGACAACTTTACCGCTTTCTCCTCTACATTTAAAGAACATAGCATCTAGGAAAACCACCGTATAAACATTTTCCAGCGGGCGGTTGCGCCATTCGGTTATTATTGGTAACAATTTATCTGTAATGCTTGTAAGAGTAGCAGTAGAGACTTCATAGCCATATAACTCCAGCATTTGCTTGGAAATTTCCTGGTAGCCCATTCCGGTGCTATACAGGTTCAAAATTTTATTATCTAGTTCATCACTAAGAATAGTTTGGCGCTTTTTAACAATTTGCGGTACAAAACTACTATTTCGATCTCTAGGGGTTTCCAGCTCAAAATCACCTGTTTCGCTATGCACTAGCTTTTTCATTTTACCATTGCGCCGATTATCGCTGTCCTCTTTTTCGGCAGCCATGTGAGCCTCTATTTCTCCTTCTAGAACTGCTTCCAAAGCCTGCTTTATTAAAGGCGTTAAGGCTCCTCCTTTGCCTAAGAGGGATTTACCAGTTCTAACTGAGTCAACAATTTGCTTTTGTAAATCAGATAAATTAATAGTAGGTTTGCTTTCAATAATAGACGACATTCTGTGTTCTCCGATAAGTGTGAATACTATATCAGAAGCTGACACAGATTATTAGACACTCCCAATTTGAGCCATTCGTAGTAACCGCTTTTAGGTATTTCTAAGACCCAACACAACATTCTTACTGGATAATACTTAGAATTAGCTTCTATAAAGGCGCACTTTAC
>CAZMMN010000166.1:0-1783 GCA_964567405.1 uncultured Rickettsiaceae bacterium
CTCATAGAGCTAGCCTTAAATAGTATTATTTAGTATTTTATTTTTAATAGAAAATCACTGCTGCTAACTAAATTCAAACGTTAAAAAAATTATTTCATTTTATGAAATTTATTTGCTTAAAAAAGTAAGTCAGCAAGGACTTTAGGGAGAGGCAGAAGTTTCAAATTATGAAATCACTGTTGCAGACTAGAAAAAAATAGGCAAAAGTAAAAAAGAAGCCAGAAAGTTCAACCTTAAAAGCGGTACACTACTATGCATAGCGCCTATGTGAAGCAAATAATAAAAGAAACTGAGAAGAATAAACGCTTCTATGAAGAGATTTATCAGTCAATAGTTGCCAGAGTAAAAACTATTACCCCAAATGAACTAACTGAGAAAGAAGCTCATGAGGCAGCTAGAAATTTAATTGAGTTTTGCCGAATAATGCTAGACTACAAGATAAAAAAGCAAAAAGAAAAAGCAAGAAATTTCTCAGCTTGCAATAACAATATAGATAAAGCGCTTAAAACTTCTTCTGAAGCAAATTGAAATTCTACCGAGACTGAGATAGTGACTTTTGCTTGACTTCTAAGGCGCTTAATCTATCTCTGATGTATTAGCAGGGCGCTTAAGAAGGCTATTGTAACGCGCAACTATTGAACATAACAGCAATATCTTAAAATAGCTGCCTTTAAAAGAATAAGATATAAATGGAGAACAACCATGTCAGAGAAAGAACCAAAAGCTACCAAAGCTGTATTGCTGGCAAGAGTATCATCAAAGGAGCAAGAGGAAGGCTACTCCATTGACGCACAAAAATATAGGATGCAGGAATATTGTCTCAGGAAAAATTTAGAAGTTATCAAAATCTTTGAGTTTTCGGAAAGCTCTACTGTAGGTCAGCGTAAGAAATATCAAGAAAGCATTGACTTTGCTAAAAAGCAAAAAGAGGTCATAGCAATAGTATCAGACAAAGTAGATCGGCTGCAGCGTAGTTATAAAGAAACCCCTATGCTTAATGATTTAGCAGAAAGAGGAAAAATTGAGCTGCATTTTTATACTGAAAATTGTGTTATTCATAAATATTCTACCTCGCAAGAGAGGATGATATGGAACATGAATGTAATGATGGCTCAGAACTTTGTTGATAGCTTAAGGGATAATGTTAACCGCGCTATTGGTGAGAAGCTAAGGCAAGGAGAGTGGATAAGCACTGCTCCTATTGGCTACTTGCATATAACTAGCGATAACAGCAGAGACCGAGGGAAAGGGAAAATAGTTCTAGACCAAGTAAGAGCTCCGTTAATTAAGAGGCTGTTTGAGACTTATGCTACCGGCAATTATACTTTGCCCGTAATGGTTAAGAAGACTAAAGAATGGGGTCTAAAGAACTCTAGAGGCAATCAAGGCAATTTGTGTAAGTCTCACGTTTATTCTATCATTACTAACCCATTTTATTACGGAGTAATGAGAGTACTAAAAACCAAGAAAGAATACCCCCATATTTACCCGCCCATTATCACTAAAGAGCTGTTTGATGCTTGCCAAGCAGTAAGACTGGGTTGGAATAAGAAGCCATTTAAATATGGAGAAAAAGAATATATATTTAGAGGGTTGATAACATGTGCTGCTACTGGTCGTATAGTTAGTTCTGAAACACATAAAAAAACTTATAGTAACGGTCATACTGACGAGTGGATATATTTAAGGGGATATGATCCTAACAATCATAATAGGGCGATATACGTGAAAGTATACTGGACTGAATTTTCAAGACAAATTTTCACTAATTTTGTTTTCCACT
>CAZMMN010000167.1:0-1770 GCA_964567405.1 uncultured Rickettsiaceae bacterium
TATTGTTGAACTAGCTCAAGGGACGATAGCTAAACTATCTACTACACCAATTGAGATCTTCCAAGCAGCTTCTATGACTTCAACGACAACAACCCCGTTATTCGCTGTAGTAATCTCATCTTCTAAGCATAATTCATTGGAAACACTTTCTCCAGAACAGGTCAAAGCGGTAGTTTCTCTTGATCATTCGGAAATTGAAATGTTAAAAGCAGGTGTGTCTGATCCAGAAGCTGATGAATTAATTAGACGGGGTAAGTCCCCGTCAGATGTTGCAGCACTAAGGAGTTTATCCGTAGAGCAAGTAAAAGCAATCACCAAATTTATACCTGCAGTGGAGGATGCCGTGCAAAAAGCAAGTACAGCTGATGGTTCGTCTCCTAAAATATATGTTGTTAAAAAAGCTTCCAAAAGTAGCTTTAAGGGTGATCCCACGAGTGACAGTTATGTAAAAACTCTTAGTAAGAACCAGAAGGAAGAACTATACCAACAGACTCTGGAGAATATTAGCAATAATATGATTGCCGGCGGTGGAGGTGGAAATGGTGGAGGTGGGACGCCCCCTGATCCAATAGAAGAAATAAAAGGACAAAAACCGGTTGATTTTAAAGAAAATAAATTTGAGATTTATGATGAATTAATGCTGATTGCTACTGATCCAACTAATTCAAGAATCAGCGAGTTAATTACCCCGCTTCATGGAAATTTTTATGGTATTGCTGCCGGTGAGGATGGAATAAACGCAAAGCAAAAAAGTGTATGGGTTAGAGGCCTTTACGGTTTTATTAATCAAGGGCAGGAATTAGAGCAAATGGGTTTCAAGGGACATAACCACGGCGGTACGGTAGGTGTGGATGCTAATATTACTGAAGATAGTCTCATTGGTATTTCATATACTCGGATGTTTGCTAATTTTAAATATAAAATTGGTCCCGGAAATAAAGCCACCACTACTAGTGATGTTTTTTCCTTATATGGAATTAGTGAATTAACTAATGATTTTATCCTGCAAGGGCTTGCTTCGGTCGGCAAGATCCAAGTGAAACAGCAAACACAAAGAAAAATTGATATTAACAGATTTAGGACAGTTTACGGCAGTTTCGATGTAGATTCTTATAGCGCAGAAGCTGTCCTGAATTATAAGGTTCCCAATCTGCAAAAATACTACCTCATGCCTAATATTGGGCTACGTTTTAGCAAAAGTTACGATGAAGGTTATGAGGAAACAAATGCCGGATTATTTAACAGGAAAACCTCTCCTACCAGCTATACTAGCTGGCTACTGCTAGCGGGAATAAAAGCAGGAGTAAATTATAATTTGTCAGAAAATTTTTCTCTTACTCCCGGGGTGCATACTCAAGTAGGTAAGTATATAAATAGTAAGGCCAATGATAATCAAGTAGCTAGGGTACTAGAGGCGGTTATTGCTAATGTTCCGGTTAAATCCCGCGGTACTGCTTATAATATAGGGTCCACTTTAAGGATAAATTATAAGAATAAGGCAGAAATTCTTTTTTCATATAATGCGCATTTGATCGGCAAATATCGTAGCCATCAAGGTTCTTTGAGCTTTAAATATTTTTTCTAACCGGATCGATGGATTATTATTATATTCATCCGGAAAAAAACGATAGTAAGCTTGAATTAATAGTATAGAACCCCTTAAATCAGATTGCCTATTCTATAGGCAATCTTTGTAAGCAATATTAAGATGCCTAGTTTATTAGTTAATCCACAAACTTACCCCCAAAAATGGGGATAAGTTTTTTAATT
>CAZMMN010000168.1:0-1766 GCA_964567405.1 uncultured Rickettsiaceae bacterium
CCCTCCGAAGGCAAAGGTCGTTGGTTCGAATCCAATCAGATGCACCAGCTCAAAATTATCCGTTATTCAATTCTGTCACTATAGCAAGTTGAATTGAGCGTTAAGTAGTCATAGGTTATCTCGTATTGTCACCCAGAACGCCGCTCTATCATCGTCCCAAAGTTGAAAGGTCATAGTGGTGATTGTAGCTCTAGTCTTCCCGGGCTTGACCCGCAGGGCAATTGCATGAAAATATAGATTAGGAATTCAAAGGATTTCAATGTTATAATTCATCTTTTAATTTACCGTAAAAAGATGAAGATATTAACTAAGATACAAGAGATTAGCGACCCAAGAATGATTGGAAAAGTACGGCATAATTTAAGTACAATTATATTTGTAACGTTATGCGGTATACTATCTGGCTGTGAAGATTGGAACGATATAGAAGACTATTGCGAAGCAAAGAGAGATTGGCTTTCACAATATGTGTGCCTTAAAAACGGGATTCCCTCGCGTGATACATTTAGAAGAGTATTTGTTTTACTAAACCCTGATAATATAGAAAACTTATTACGTACCCATGCTGCTGAAATAGTAGACAACAAAAGTCCAAGCGATCAAATTGCAATTGACGGAAAGGCTTTATGCGGCAGCAAGAGCTTAAATTCTAGATGTTTACACTCAGTTAGCGCATGGTGCCACGAAAATGGTTTAGTTCTTGGGGAGACACAGGTAGAAAGCAAGTCAAACGAGATCACGGCAATGCCACTATTAATAGAATCGCTTGATTTAAAAGGTGTCACTGTGACTATTGATGCCGCTGGATGCCAAAAAGCTATTAGTAAACAAATCATAAAAAAGAAAGGAAATTATGTTTTGGGCTTAAAACATAATCACCCTAAGTTATACGAAAGAGTGCAAGATCATATAAAGAAGGAGGGTGAAAATGATGAGAATCGCCTATCTGATGCTTTTGATCGTAGTCACGGTAGGACTGTTCGTCGTCGCTATTTTGGATATGACGTAAGCAATATACCTGAAATAAAAGATTGGTCTGGAGCAAAAACCGTTATTGCGGTTGAAAGTATTACTTCTAAAGATAATGACCCTAATCTTAAGGTTAGTGCCGAATGGAGATATTATTTATCAAGTCACGACTGCGATGATAAAAGGCTTCCGAATTATATCCGCAACCACTGGGGTATTGAAAATAAGTTACATTGGGTTTTGGACGTTCATCTAAAAGAAGATAATGACCAAAAAGCCGAACGTAAAAGTGCTAGAACATTTTCTCTCTTGCGACGCATTGCCTTAAATATAGTCCGCACTAAAGATACTACGCCGAAAAGAAGTTTAAAGCGAAAACTTAAACATTCTGCTTGGGATAACGATTATTTACTATCCATGCTTAGTTGACAGTCAAAGGGAAATTTCTTAGCAAAATTATTGCTAGAGGGATTTTTATATCCAAAATCTTATGTGATCCTCAAAATCAGAAGTATTTTGTAAAAATAGGCAATAATCAGTTTGTTTTTGAACGAGTAATCTGTAAATAATGATTTTATTATTGCTAAAAGCTGTTTTTGTCAGCTAGTTATAATTTCATGCAATTGCCCTGCTTTTGCTCTATGGAATGAAAAAGAAAAGAAATATTGAGACGTGCGAAAGTAACCTAAGTGCAAAATATAATTGATTTTTACAGGAATACTATTAATCGTATTTAAATAGTTTTTATCAATCTCATCTAATTCAAAAATAAATTGACGCTCTTCATCATTAAGTTT
>CAZMMN010000169.1:0-1181 GCA_964567405.1 uncultured Rickettsiaceae bacterium
AACATAAAGATTTTCATATTAATTTATCTTCATCTTATTATTTAAATATTTTAAGATTTAATATTTTAAAATGAGAAAGGGCTGGAATAAGCCCGTCATTTTGCTGAATCCCGCTTACATCAGCAATAATCTTTTTTATTCTTATCACATCCAACATATCAACCAAGTGGCCGTATGTGTTTTTGTTTGTAACAACGCAATCTTGTTGAGATAGCGCTAACTTTTTATCTAGCGATGAGTAAGCCCGCTCTGCTGATATTGACTTCATGGCAATCTCAATATTTATTAATTATTGTCTCTTCTTTCGCCTTTTCTGCAGCCTATTCAATTCAAACTAATAATTCTTATGCTTTTTTCACTTTAGAATATTTAATCTAAAAACTCAAAACTATATGGATTTTAAGTTGCTGGTTGCATTAATGGTAAGATTTTTGTGATTGTATTGCTACACGACTGCTGATTTAGGTGTTTAAATTACATTAATTAAGATGAGGCAAGAAACAATAAATATCCCTCATCAATTCAATCTCCCCAAATACTCGCAGACTTTCGCGCTTTTAGAGATTAATAAATTAGCGGCGAGTTCAGCCTCAGAAATGACGCTAAATTTATTTTTCTTCAGGATCCGCATCTAGCAAGGTTTTTTGAAATTCTTTATTTGTTGGGTTAAGTTCTAATGCTTTTGTTATAGACTCTATAGCTTCTTGGCGTCTTCCGAGCGCAAGCAAAGCTAATCCTTTCTCATGGTGAGCATAAGAGTTATTAAACGGCATAGATTCAGCAGCAATTGACTCGTTGTAAACCTTTATCGCTTCTTCGTATCTATTTAACTTACTTAAATATGCCCCCTTATCTCGTAAATAAAAAGATAGAAAAAAATCCTTTTTGCTTAACGCAATAGCTTTATCTATTGCGATTATTGCTTGTTCGTGTTCCTTCTCATTAAAAAACAGACGAGCTTTATTAGCATAGGCAGGCTTATATTTTGGGTTAAGCCTTAGAGCCTCATCAAATGCCTTCATAGATTCTTGCTTTCTATTTGAGCTTTTTAGAGCAAGCCCTAGCATATTATATAAATCAGCAGACTTATATCCAAGATTAATGGCATAATTATAGAACTTTATCGCTTCTTCATATTTCTCCAGCTGATACAACGCCCAGCCCTTTTTTGCATAAGCTTT
>CAZMMN010000169.1:1191-1763 GCA_964567405.1 uncultured Rickettsiaceae bacterium
TGATCAAATGCTTTAATTGCATATGCATAATTATCTTTATTGTAAATGTTAACGATTTCTTTGCCTAAATAATAATAATCTTTTGCCTCCCAAGATTTTATAGTTATAAATTGCACTTTTGATTTTGCTAAAGTAAGGCATAAGTTATATTGAGGATAGCACGCCACTCTTTTTCCATCCTCAAAATCTGTATAACCATATGGCGGAGAGCCAAAAATTTTTATCGCTTCATCCCATGTAGCATCAATGCCAACAGAAGCTACTTTCGGACAAGAATATCTGGCGCTGCCCTCACAGGAAATTGCTCCAACAGTATTCTTATCCGTAAAGCGTATAAAATATTTAGTTTTATCATAACCGTCTTCATATTCCCATGCTTTAAAAGTTGCTTTGGACTTATTCTCCATTATTTTATGCTTTTTACTGAGTAAAGCCTTGCTTAATGCACCTAGAGGCACAGCGCCAGAATAGCCTTCAATAGTTACTATATCCGCTTTTCCAATATCAAAATTACTTAAGCAACCGTAATAGAAGTCAATAAAAAATCAGCTTAAATCATAGTTAACATTCCA
>CAZMMN010000170.1:0-1759 GCA_964567405.1 uncultured Rickettsiaceae bacterium
TTGTTTGAGATGACTTTATTCCTTTACAAAACATAGTTGATGACCGTATTTTGTACGGCATGACTCGCACAAAGATACTTAAGATTTATTTAGACTTAGCATAAATTCCTTTGTTTTAGGGTCTTTTGCTTTGTTTCTATTGAGTATCAAAATACCATGATCTCTTTCAATGATTGCTAAATTACTTACTCCGATTACTGCCATTTTTTTTATTATTACTATTTTCTATGCAGCAGTTCTCGCTTTCATGCAGGTATACATTACCTATTACTTTATTTCCTGAGCTATCTTGGATATTATTATTCTGCTTAATCATTGAGTCCCAATTTCCTACATCTACCCAATCCATATCACAATTAACAAGAGCTAGTTTGTTAGATTTTTCTAATAGTTCATAATCTATTGACCTAGCTGAAATCAAAGCCCAAGACTTTGGATTTAATATTGTTTGAATACAGAGATTATTAAAACTAGATAAGCTATACTTAAACGATTTGTACACAAAGGAAAATAATGTAGAACAATGTTTTTTTAACTCATCTACTAACGTCCCACTTTTACATAATAATATCCCGGAATTCCATGAATAATTACGCTTTTTTATATATTTAAGCATTGTTATACGTAGGTTTTTCAATAAAACTAATAACTTCTGTGCCATTGGTTTTTATATAACCATAAGATGTTTCAGGGTAGTGTGGGGTTATTCCAAAGGTAATAATCTTATCCTCTCTTTCACAAAGATCTTTCGCTTTTATGATGCTATTTGAGAAACTGTCTGTATCGCATATAATATGATCAGAAGGTAATATTAATAATGTTTCATCTGCACTGTATTTTTCTTTAACTAAAAGAGCTGCCGAAGCTACTGCAGCTGCGGTGTCTTGATTGGAAGGTTCTATTAATATTTCTAGCTTGGTATTACTAATATGTTTTTTGCCTTTTAAAAAAGAATATTCTCTTTGAACGTAAGCGACATTTGATTCACTTGTAACTGTAATTATTGACTTAACTCCTGGAATATTTAACGCACGTTTTAATGTGGTTTCCATAAGAGTTTTACCACCTACTTTAATAAATGGTTTTGGCTTAGTAGCAGTGGAAGCAGGCCATAAACGGATACCTGATCCTCCAGCTAAAATTACCACATGCATAAAATTTTTCTACTCAAAGTTGTTGGGATAGAGATTTTAACTATTACAAAACAACTGTCAAGAAAATATTAAAGATTATGCGATATATTAATAATAAGGTTAAATTTTGGGGTAAAAGATATTGAAAAGATAAATTACCTTAAGCTGTTTCAAAATTTTTTGTGTCGTATGGTTCGATTCCAAAAACAGGTTGATGTTAACAAGATTAAGCAACGTTGGTATCTCAAAGCTATACCAAGGGTTGTTTGTGGTTGGATTGTGTTATAGCAGCTTCTTAATGACTATGTAAAAGGCCGATTTATTCTGCCTCATTAGTTTTTTCGGATACTTCTCCTATAAGACCTGATTCTGGACCATCATCCTCTTTAATTTTAATTTGTCCTAAAAATTTCCTCGACCAAGCAATTTTTTCTGCAGATCCAATAGATCCAATTACTACATCTTCGTCTTGTTCAGGTATTTCTATACTACTACGTTTCGTTGGTATATCTACCGGTTGGCTAGCATTTGGTTTTATTTGTTGCTGTTTTGACATTATGTTAACACTCCTTATAAAAACAATTTTAATATATAATTACTCTTCTGTGTCTGAATCAGATTGGCCT
>CAZMMN010000171.1:0-1758 GCA_964567405.1 uncultured Rickettsiaceae bacterium
AGACCCGCTGGCATTTTTGCCAGCAACCTATCCACTATTTTTCTCTTACCGCCCACCCACTGCAAAAAGGGCAGAATAACTTTGCCTTCACTCGCAGTAAGCATACCAGCTCTACCTGCTTCAATGGCGGTCTTGTTTACTGGTTCATTTTTAATAATTTGCGATTGTATCATATTCATATTGCCTTATTCTCTGTTATTCTTAGTTTCTATTAAAAATTTAGAGAATTAATTGGCAATAAATAGTTGGCATTTTCTCCTATATGCTTCTCGTAAATGATAAATGAAAAGCTAGAAGCCGAAGTTTGATTTGAAAGGAGCTAGGAGAAGGAGTAGAGAGGAGGACAGCACCATTAGAAGAAGCGCTGAAGCCGCCGCACAGGCTCAAGGATGCTACTTGTCTGAGTAAACGAGCATATATGCAGCGCTAAGGTTAGTATAATGGCTTAGCAAGAGGGCAAGATATATTCATTTTTTCAGCCATCTCTTTATAACTCAACCAGCGATATTCTTTCTCTAAAATTTGAAAACGCAATTTTTCTAGTTGCTCATCAATAACATAAGTTGTCATCAAAGATACAGCCTTGTAATGAAATCCATAAAACTTTATATTTAGACGCGTACATAATTTCTCTAGCGCCTCTAAATTGGTTAACTGATCATCAATAAATATTATAGTTTTAGGGTAATAGCTTTTATAACGTAAAATATACTCCAACACCGTTGCTTTATCATTTTCGGCAGTAAAGATAATGCCTTCTTTTAACATTGGGGTTCCATGTGCGCTTGCTAATTCAGTTATAGAGAGCTCTCCTTGCAGAGGACTTAAGCTGGCAAAACTAATGCCTACGCTTTTTAATTCCCTAATCCGCAAATCTTCCATTTTTTCTATGATTCCTACCTTGCCAGTAGTAAGGGAAGTTAGCGCTATAGTTGGTATATTTTTACTTTTTAGGTGAGAAAGCGTGCTAATGATAGAAGGATCTACTAACTGCCATTTGGCAGAAGAAACTGCAATACTGCGTAAAACACTAGCTTCTTCGGTCCCATATTTGTTTTTAATATTTTGCCATAATTTTTTCCGATAAGGATTTCTGTTTAGGCTATATTCATCAGTAGGCATTATAAGAACATGATCTACATCAAAAATAACTAAGGCATTAGAATCTGCTTGGTTAACTCTAGTTGCAAAAAGAAATAAATCATTAACTTGCGTGATTTCAGCTAATGTTGTCACATTAATCACCATTAAACTGCATAAAATAGATAAAAAAAGAAAGTTCTTCATAAAAATATTTTAAAATACTAGTTTATATTTAATATTAAAAGCAATTCTACAAAAAAGAATAGCTAGTAAGATGCAAAATAGTCAAACAATAAAAAACTTGTTGCCAGAACAAAAAGAGGCAATTGGTCTGCTAACCGTTGGAACTTTTCTAGAATACTTTGATTTGTTACTTTATGTGCACATGGCTGTAGTTCTTAATGAGCTATTTTTTCCTAAAGCTGATCCCTTTACTGCTAGCCTTCACTCCGCTTTTGCATTCTGCTCTACCTATATACTTCGTCCTTTCGGGGCTCTGATTTTTGGTTATATTGGCGATAATATGGGACGCAAGGCTACGGTTGTTATAACTACCATTATAATGTCGATCTCTTGCATCTTGATGGCAAATTTGCCAACTTACTCTCAAATAGGCATAGCTGCTTCTTGGATAGTGACTATCTGTAGAATGATCCAAGGACTCTCAGCAATGGG
>CAZMMN010000172.1:0-1754 GCA_964567405.1 uncultured Rickettsiaceae bacterium
ATCGCACTTTTAAAGGATCAAGCCATATTTACTTAAAAAAAGATAGTTTTGTAGTGCCTGATGAGGAAATAGAATCCAATAAAAAACTTGTGTTAGATGATTTAAAAGCAGAGCAACTCGTTATATTAAAACAAGTGCATGGAACAAAGGTTCATATTGCTACTGATGAATCCACTCAAATAGGAGTTCCAGAAGCAGATGCTTCTGTTACAAATATACCAGGAATTGCGCTTGGAATTCTGACTGCTGATTGCGTGCCCGTATTGTTTTATTGCACGGAAGCCTCTGTCATAGGGGCGGCTCATTGTGGTTGGCGTAGCGCAAGGCATGATATTATAAATAATACTGTGCTTGAGATGAAAAAATTAGGTGCTAGGAATATAGAAGCAATAATTGGTCCAGCAATAAAGCAAGAATTTTATGAAGTATCGGAGGAATATTATAATGATTTTTGCTCAGAAGATGTAAGTAATAAAAAGTTCTTTATTCCATCTGATAAATCTAACCATTTCCTTTTCGACTTACCTGCTTACGTTCAAATGAAATTGGGAAAAGCTGGCGTCAATAATGTAATAACTAATAATGAAGATACTTATTCCTTGCCGCAAAAATATTATAGCTATCGCCGCCATTGCCATGGTAAGGATCAATATAAAGGCAACCTTCTTTCGGTTATAGTATTGTAACATTAGGCATATGGAGATCATCAACTTGCTTCTGAGTTGCATAGATGGTATAAAAAGTCATAATTCTAATATAATCAAATTATGCTAAAATTCTTAAATCCATATAACTTCACGCAAATAACGGCTAGGCTAATAAAGCCTTTAGCTGCGTTATGCGCGGCCTCTTTTGTATATGGAACATATCTTTCACTGTTTGCCTCTCCGCCAGATTATCAACAAGGAGAGATGGTGCGTATAATGTATATTCACGTTCCTGCCGCTTGGATGTCGCTTGGAATATATATGTTCATTGCTGGTTGTAGCCTTTCTTCAATTGCCTGGAAAACAAGATTATCCTTTTTACTAGCGGTATCAGCAGCGCCAATCGGTGCATTATTTGCGCTAATCACATTAGTTAGCGGATCAATTTGGGGAAAAACAATGTGGGGAACTTGGTGGGTATGGGATGCAAGATTAACCTCAATGCTTGTGTTATTTTTGTTATATTTAAGCTATATAATTGTAGTGAATGCTGCTGATAATTTATATAGAGCTGAAAAGCCTGCATCAGTCATAGCCCTTATCGGCGCGATCAATGTACCGATCGTCAAGTTTTCCGTAGATATGTGGAATAGTTTACATCAGCCAGCAAGTATTTTGCGTAGCGGTGGGCCGTCTATTCATAGCTCAATGCTGCTTCCGTTAATGGTGATGTTTTTAGCTTGTATATTGCTGTTTTTAACGGTACTTATTATAAGAACCGAGAGATTGTTACAGCGAATAAAGAAGGGGTGATGGATCCAAAAGGGCCGCTTTGTGGGTTCTAAGGTGATGTGGTAGATAATAATTTAAGAGATATATAATGACTTATGTTGTAACTGACGCTTGTGTTAAATGTAAATATACCGATTGTGTTGATGTATGCCCCGTCAGCTGTTTTCATGAAGGTGAATTTATGGTTGTCATCAACCCCGATGAATGTATCGATTGTGGCGTGTGCGAACCAGAATGTCCGGTTGGTGCGATAGAGCAAGAAAGCGCGAGTAATCTTATATGGGCGGAAAGGGGGAGGCAATTTTCAGGCCAGTG
>CAZMMN010000173.1:0-1721 GCA_964567405.1 uncultured Rickettsiaceae bacterium
CATGAGGAGTTAAGAGATATAATTAATGATTATTTTAGCGAGTTAGGTTTAGCAAACAGAGTAGATATGATTAGCTTATGTCCACATGAACATATAGGTCCTGTGCGTATGCGCAATGTAATGAATGCAGCTTCGATACGTAATGAAGAAAGAAGAGTTTTTGAAATAGAATATTTAAGTAATGGGTCTGGGGTTAGGACTGAGGCTGAGGTGGGAACATCGGTTCTAAATAAAGTTACGAATTATATGAGTGTATTTACGAAAGAAGATTTAGCAAGGGCGGTTAAATGTATTCCAGATAGTGAAGTAAGAACAAGATTGATAGAAGAAGCTTTAGCTAATAAATCAGTGATTTCTTTATATAATGAAGATGGTAACAAAACTAATTATTATTCTACGAAAGAGGTTCGTAAGGAAGAAGAAAAGATAATGCGTCTTTCTGGATATGTAGCAAATACTAACAATGTCATCATTACGCAGAATCTTAGCTTTTTGCAACAAACAAAAATGCTTTTGGAGCAAGCTAAAGAGAGGCTGACAGGAGAACAGCATCAGGCTTTGACTGAACTTATATTGTCAAAATCCGGTTTAGGCATTTTGCGTGGTAGAGCTGGTTCTGGTAAATCATATGTTTTAAAGGAACTTGCTTCGATTAATAGCAGGATGAATATACATGTGATTGGGCTGGCGCCAACTCATGGAGCAAAGTTAGAACTTGAGAGCGCTGGGTTTAAAAATACTGATACTATTAAGGGTGCATTATTTAAATTAGCTAATGGGCGATTTAATCTGCCTAGAAATAGTTTAATTGTTGTTGATGAGGCTGGGATGGTAGGCAACGATGATTTTAAGGAGTTATTTAGAGTAGCGGCTACGCGCGAGTGTAACATGATATTATCTGGCGATGAAAGACAATTAGCTTCGGTGCAACGCGGTGGGATGTTTGAGATTGCGTCAAATCGATATGGCAGTAGTACGATACTTAATATAAAACGACAAGATAGTGACTGGGGTAAATCTGTGGCTATGGCTTTATCTAATGGTAATGTAAAAACTGCGATAGGAATATTAGAGCAAGAAAATAGAATAAAGTGGGATATTGATGCTAATGAATCCATGAAGCATTTATTAGCGAACTGGCATAGCAGCAAATATGCTATAGAGGACAAATTAATTTTAGCGATAAAGAACAGTGATGTTGCAGCTTTAAATCATGGGGCAAGGCAATATTTAAAATCAGTAGGGAAGTTAACTGGTGAAGAGATATCGGTATTGGGTAATCATTACATGCAGGGAGATCGTATTCTAATTAGTAAAACTAACAAGGATCTTGGTTTGGTTAAGGGTGACATAGGTATAATTACAAGTTTGTCTAAAGATGAATTCCGAGTAAAGATGTTAGGCAGTAAAGGTGATAAAAGTAATGAAGATAATAAAGGTAAAGCTAACAAAGAGGTAATATTTAATCCATCTAAATATTATGGCTTTAGGCATGGATATGCAACGACTATTTTTCAAGCGCAAGGGGTTAGTATTGCTGAGGTATATATGTTTCATAATGGATTTGCTGGGATAAAAAATAGTTATGTGGCTTTATCAAGAAACATAATAGAATTAATTTTATATGCTAATAAAAAAGCGACTTTTGATCAAGAATTACTTATTAAGCAACTTGCCCAAGATGTATATGCTGGTAGTAGTTTGTCCTATTTTACCGAGCA
>CAZMMN010000174.1:0-1703 GCA_964567405.1 uncultured Rickettsiaceae bacterium
AAGACAATCTTTTTGACGCTGAAAACCTGCCAGACCAGTTCCTAAATATTCTACTATAATTTTATAACGTGGCATAAAATCCCTGTATAATAGACAAAAGAGCCCCTTAAAGAGGCTCTTTACATAGTCTTTTAAGTAGGATTAGCCACTAGGCGGGGCGACGCCTATAATAGATAGGTGAGCGACAAACAACGAAGTGGATAGTTCTAATCAAAAGACTATAATCTTTTAAGTGGGATTATACCGCTATATTAACAATATTAAAAGTTAATTCTTATCTTAGCAAAACCTGTGTTTGCTAGATATTGCGAATGCCAGTCTCTTTGGTAACCAAGAGCAAACTCTACCGCACTAGTCCTTAACACACTAAGGTTAGCACCAACAGAAAACATAGTTTTATTTATGGGTTCTTTATTTGATAAAAGCAAAGATACATTACTATTTAGCAAACTAATTACAGTTTTGCTTGATTTAATTATTGGAGCATAAGTAACCTTTGCTGATATTTCAGGTATTATAGTAAAATTACCGGCATCAAAGGATTTACTCAGAGATAATCCCGTATATAAACCCACTCTTTTACCAGTCAAGCCATTCACTGAAGCGATAGCGTTGCTATCTTTGCCAAGCTTTAATTGGCTAAAATTCACCCCAGCAGTAGGAGCTATAACGATATCTTGTGATGGCTTATAAAAATAAGTAGTACTTAAATTTGCTCCCATCAAAGAACCTTTCCTATTAGATCCAAGGTTGGCAACATTCTTATTTTTAATTAGCATTTTACCACCATAAACAGCGCCACTTATCATAACATCGCTTGTAACCATCGCATTACCGTAAAAACCAAGCATAGTTGTGCTTATATCGGTTTTACTAGTTGATCTTGACACGCCATTAACAGATGATGTTAAACGATTCTTACCCAAAGAAACAAAGGTACCGACGGCATAAGTATCATTTAACTTAATGTCACCACCAAAGTTAAGTTTATTTGCCTGTTCTTTAGTGTTGCTAAAGAGGGCTGAGTTCTTTACTTTATAAGTACCACGTCCGATTGATCCACTCGCCCACAGACCATATCCTATTTTATTTTCATCCCCAGCAGAAACAACTAGATTACTCATCCTCTCATTAAGATTCATAGCAAGATGATCCAAGGTATTAACCGCTACAGAATGTATTTGCTGAGCATTGTCTGCAGACCTCACAAAATTCACTGAATTATTAACTAAATCACTTGTATCATGATCAGGATGTAAAGATTTTAAATATAACGTAGTACGTAGCACTTTCTCATCTTTTAATACCGTCTCTGTAAGAAGTAAATTACGCACGTAATTTTCGTTTAATTGATCATTTGAGATTTGCGCAAACATGATTAAATATTCTGATGTATAAGCACCGCAAGCAACTCCTCTTGTTTGATTTCGTACTTGCGCATCTATAACTCCACCTGCTGGCGCCTCTAAAGCACTAATACGCCTAACCACATCAACCGCCTCTGCATCGTGCACTAAAGCATCTCCAACAGAGTCATTATAAAGGATTACTAACTGATTTTCAGAATTCCTTCTAAGGGCAAGCGCCGTCCAATGCCCCCCACCTTTATTTACTGGAATTAATGCCCTGCCTGATATCCCTAGATTATTAATAGCTAACCTTGCTATATCATCACGTATAACATCCCCATCTCCAACAGCAAC
>CAZMMN010000175.1:0-1696 GCA_964567405.1 uncultured Rickettsiaceae bacterium
ACACCATAGCGCTCCGGATCATTCACATGATAAGCAAATATAGTAGCGCCTGATGTACGATTATCTGCAATATAGAGTTGATTGACCAACTCATGACCATAAAAAATATTATCTCCAAGAACTAAGGCTGACGGGTTGTTATCTAAGAACTCTCTACCAAGAATAAATGCTTGGGCTAGACCATCTGGAGAATGCTGAACTGCATACTGTATATTAATACCCCACTGCGACCCATCACTTAATAAATCTATAAAGCGTGGCATATCCTGTGGTGTAGAAATTAATAAAATATCTTTAATGCCAGCCAACATCAATGTTGTGAGTGGGTAATATACCATTGGCTTATCGTACACAGGCATGAGCTGTTTAGATAAAGCCTGCGTCACTGGATATAGGCGCGTACCAGAGCCACCCGCCAGAATGATGCCTTTACGATTAGTAATAATTGGATGTTGATTTTTTATCATGAGTCTTATTAAATCAAATTTAAAGAATTAAGCAATTTTCAGAATTTTTTATTTTACTTGCCAATTAATTTTTAATGATTGCTTCACCGAAGCGTTAACATAGCACTCAACCTGCTCTTGCCAATTCGGATATTCGCTCATATAACCAATAGCAGACAATGCTTTTTTTAGTTTTTCATTACTTAAACGTGAGTTATAGGGTCTTGCTACTATAAAAGGATACTCCCTTGCTGATATTGGAATAATATTTTGCGATTTAAGCTTCATACCATCGCCACTGGCAGCTGCAATTTCAATAGCAAATACCGCAAGAGCATGCCAAGATGTTTCTCCATCGGGGACTGCATGATAAACACCAGATTCAAGTGTAGTTTCAACTAGCATTACGCCTAATTCTGCCAACCATTGCGCGGATGTGGGTGTACCCAATTGATCAACCACAACATTTAATCGATCACGCACAGAACCCAATCTGAGGATATTACGTATAAAGTTATCACCATCCCCATACACCCAAGATGTACGCAATATAAAATATCTTGAGCGCTTATCTTGACAGTTGACGTAATTAGAATTGTGTGAAAAATTAAAAGACTCTTCAATGGCTTTCTCGCCAGCCAACTTACTTTGGCCATAAACGCACAGTTGCTCAACAGGGCCAGCAACATCGACTTCTAGATAAGGAGTTTTTTTGGTATCTGAGAAAACATAGTCCGTTGAGTAATGAACCAAAATGCCGTGAGGCACGTTAGCGATATGGTGCGCCATTAAAGCCGGGGCTTTAGTGTTAATGGCAAAGACTAATTCATGCTGACTGGTATCTTCGGCTTTGTCAACCGCTGTATAAGCAGCAGCATTAATAATTATTTGAGGCTGAAACTTATTTAGTACTTTTGTAATCAATGATTCATTGGATAAGTCACAATCAGAACGACCCAAATAAACCACTGGCGCCTTTATATGATTCAATGAAACCTGAAGCGCCTTTCCTATCTGACCATCTCGCCCAAAGACGAGAATAGGACGCTTATGATCCAGTAATTCAAAAGAGGGAAATGACATATGTAGATTAATTAATTAATTAGTTGTATTGTTTTTTAGCCCAAATACGATAAGAACCACTCAATACACCATCGGTCCACTCATTATTAGTCAAATACCATTCAACGGTTTTACGAATACCAGTTTCAAAAGTTTCAGCAGGCTTCCACCCCAACTCTTGTTCCAAC
>CAZMMN010000176.1:0-1692 GCA_964567405.1 uncultured Rickettsiaceae bacterium
TCTGCGCAGCTTAATAATAAATGAGCTAAGTAGAGTAGGATATAAGGCTGAATTTAATTTGTTAAATAATGTAGAGCAGCAATACAGCAATAACTGCGGACCAGAAGTAATAGAAAATTTTATTTTATACCTTACAGGTTCAAGGATATCTCAAGAAAAAACAGTGCAATATCATTCTTACTTATTAGAGCAACACTTATTATCTAAAGCCAACAGAGCCAACGATATTCCAGAATACTTTATTAGCCACGGAGAGATGAATGAGCTTATTGGAGAGCTTGAGTTCTGTTAGTAGGGGTATTTATAAAAGCTAACTCATTAAGATTTAGTAAAATATGCTGTTTTACTTAATGTTACAAAATTTAATACTATTATTGTTTTTGTGAAAAAATTATATAATTATTAGTTAAGCAATATAACCCATCTTCCGCACGGGTAAAATTAGAAATTGGGAATTAGAGTAAAAGTTGATAGTATTAACTCAGATTGTAACTAAAATAAGTGATATGAGGATGAAAGAAGTAGAAAGAAGAGCTAAGGAATATAAGAGCAAGAATTTAGATCATTTAGGTTTGGTTAGTGCAATGTGCGTAGAACTGCAGATAGCTAAAGAGATTGATGAAGTTATACCAAGCAACTCGCCAGATCGCAAGGTAAGTATTGGTCAGTTGGTGGTAGCGATGATTTTAAATGGCTTGGGTTTTACTAGTAAAGCGCTATATCTAACGCCGAATTATTTTGGCGATAAACCAGTAGAACGTTTAATAGGTAAAAATATAAAGGCAGAAGATTTAAATGATGACGCCTTAGGAAGAGCTTTAGATGCTATTTTTGCAGCCAACGCAACAGCCTTGTATAGCTGTTTAGCACATAACGCTTGTAATATACTGGGTTTAACAAGCAAATTTGGACATTTAGATAGTACAGGTTTTCATCTTGAAGGGAAGTATAATAGTAATGATCCTGGGGTTAAGCCAGATGGTGATGCTCCCCAGGTAGTACATATAACTAAGGGATATAGTAGAGATCACCGACCTGAAGCGAACCAAATTATGCTGAATTTAATTGTAGAAAATCAAGCTGAAATTCCTGTGTTTATGCAAGCAGCAAACGGTAATCAATCAGACCAGACTGCATTCAGGTCTATTATTTCTGGTCATGTAGGAGCACTTAGAAATTGGAGCGGGATAGAATATATGGTTGCAGATAGTGCCCTATACAGTGAAGCCACCTTACAGGCATTAGCCGATAAACATTTATTTATCACGCGAGTGCCAGAAACGATTAAAGATGCCCAGCTATTGCTGCAGGCAGCGGCTGGACAAGAATTTACCGTTATTAATGACGATTATAGTTTTATTGAATACGGAGCAACATATGGAGGAGTCAACCAAAGGTGGTTAGTCATCAAAAGCCTTATTGCTCAGAAAAAAGAGAGACAAACAGTAAGCAAAAACTTCCTTAAAAAGAGCGAATTAGAAATGAAGCAATTTCAGAAATTATGTGGGCGCGTTTTTAACTGTAAATCTGATGCGCTGGAAGCTTGTAATGAGCTTAATAAGAAGTTACAGTATATCGCCCTAGATGGAATTAACGTTGTAGAAATTAAACAATATTTATCTCGCGGTAAGCCTAAAGCTCCCGACTTCCGCAGTTTTAGAGAGAAGTTAGTGTGGTAAGGTTGAATTTAGT
>CAZMMN010000177.1:0-1664 GCA_964567405.1 uncultured Rickettsiaceae bacterium
AGCTCAGCAATATGGTTACCTAATTGAGAGATATTCTGCTCAGGAAAATTATGAATTGGTTGAGGTATTATCATGAGTGAGTTAAATATTTGGCAGCAGCTTTTTGTTGAGTTGATAAGCAAGGAACTGGCAGTCAAGTTTGCCAAGGTTAATTGCCCTGCAATAAAGGAATTTGGGTACCGGCAGATTTTAAGCAATGGCGCTACTTTCGGGTTTTGTACGAGACGCGGCAGAGAAAATAGCAAAGCTAACAATTCGCAAGACCACAGCGCAAGCTATGAGAGACTAAGAAGGTTTTATAGTGAGGAAGCGAGCAACAGCCTCGTCATTTACCGCAAAACAGCCAATAAAATTGAAGGGTTTTACTTTTTATCCGCCCGTAAAGATGCAGAGATTATTCGCTGTTACCTTAACTACGTAGAAGTTTTTGAAGATTTTATTAACCTCGTCAGCCTCTATGCCAATTTAGCTGTAGGCAGCATAAAAGCAGACAGTTCGGCGGCGCAAAGCCTGCAAGAAGAGTTACTGATAAAGATTTTTAGCCGCAATAGCGTAGAATTATTATTTCCCGATTTAAACATTAAGCAAACATGATTACCATGATGAAGAGAAACCTCAAAACCAATAAAATCATCGTAAAATACCTTGGGCAATCTTTCACCCTTACTGAAAGATCTATGGAGTGCCTGATGCTTATTTGCCTTGGACTTCCTAAGAAACATATAGCTAGCAGGCTTGGAATATCTTATAGAACTGCTGAAAAGCATATTACCAATGCTAAGAATAAACTGGGCATTCACAGCCAATGCCAATTGCTTGATTTCGTATTTTCTAGTCAGATAGCGCCATATTCTCACGCGGCTACTACTGCTAATGCTTCTAAGGCTCATAGAAAGAGCGCTGAAGTTTCTAAGACCGAATGCTGATATAGGAGAAAATGCCAACTATTTATTGCCGATTAATTCTCTAAATTTTTAATAAACTAAAAATAACAGAGAATAAGGCAATATGAATATGACTCAATCGCAAATTACTAAGAATGAACCAGCACACAAAGGCGCCGTTGAAGCGGATAGAGCGGGCAGGATTACTACTGATGAGGAGAAAGTTATTATGCCCTTTTTGCAGTGGGTGGGCGGCAAGAGAAAAATAGTGGATAGGTTGCTGGCAAAAATGCCAGCGGGTCTAGATAATTACTACGAGCCTTTTCTTGGGGGAGGAGCATTGTTTTTTCAGGTACAAGATAAGTTCAAGCAATGCTTCTTGTCGGATATTAACCTTGACCTTACCACTACTTATAATGCAGTTAAAAGGGACTTGCCAAAGATTATCGCCCTATGTCAGCTCCATAAGCAAAGACACAGCAAGGAATATTACTTCCAGGTAAGGAATAATCAGGCTGCTAGTAATGACCCGGCAGAAATTACTGCTAGGTTTTTGTACTTAAACCGTTATTCCTTTCGGGGAATATATAGGTTAACAATCGCAACCTGCCGCAAATGTCCTATTCTACTAGAAACTATGCTAGTTTGGATAATTTTGTCGCTGCTCTTACCCAGTGTAGCCTAGTTTTACAAGATGCTACAATCTATGCCAGTGATTTTTCTTTTATTACTCCCAAAAGCAATGATTTTGTCTATTTTGACCCTCCTTATCACAAGTCA
>CAZMMN010000178.1:0-1644 GCA_964567405.1 uncultured Rickettsiaceae bacterium
TTAAGTTCCTATTTCAGCTTTATGCTTGTTAATAAAAAAGAGAGTGGCATCACTAATCCTCTTGTTTGAAAGGAAAAAGACTCTCTCATAATCAGCCAATATAAAACAGTGTTTGATAGCCAGTGTGCTATTGATATAGCAATAGCCGCGCCAATAGCGCCATATTGGGGTATTAGTGCAATGCTTAATATTAAACTTATAACTAGTCCAAATACGGTTCTAATTAATGTTATGTGGCTGGTCTTTTTATTTAATGCTAAATAATCGTTTGCGACGCTAATAAATACAGGAATTATTGATGAGGCCAGTATTTGCGTCACTATTATGCTTGCATGGTAAGAGCTTCCATAGAGGAAAAAAATTATTTTTTCCGAAAAGATAAAGAGTAAAAATGAAAACATTACTGCCGTCCAAAATAGACCTGAATATAGCTTTGTAAAAATATTGAAGCGCTCTGTTTCTGTGGCTAGTTTTGCGAGCAAAGGGGCTAGGCTCATGCATATGATCATGGGTAACACATTGAATATTGATGTTAAGGTTATTGCTACAGCATAATAGCCTGCTTCGGCAGTGTTTCCAATTTTTGCAATTAGGACTTTGTCAAATTGAATGTAGACGGCCAGCAGTAGACCCGATAAAAAAAACGGTGCGCCTTCTTTCACCATCTTTTTACATATATTTGTATTCCATGACCCATACCCCCAAATTGAGTGTTTTCTGTATGAATGGAGTAAGGCAAATGCAAAAGTAGCCGCTTCAACAAACAATACGATTGCGAATGCAATAAGCGGCATTTGTAATAGTATAAGTGCAATTTTAATCGTATTGGCAGTCATGCTTGAGAATAGTTTTGCGTATACTGTTCTTTTGCTTTTTAGTTCGCTTTGAAACCATAGGTCAATTATTTCGGAGGGCTGAAAAATCAAAACGCCAGAGATGATTGCAGCGATTAAGAGGTTGGAATTATTCTCTGGATTCAATAAGTGAAATGAAAAAACTGCACCGCTAAAGCATAGTAATCCGCTAGCTATACGCAGTCGAAACAGTGTGCCAATAATGTCCGCACATAACTGTTTTTCGGTTGATAACTCGCGCACTGCAATGTTGTTGATTCCAAGTTGTGATGCAATCTGGAATATGCCAACAAGTGCAAGCATATAAGAAATTTCACCAAAGCTAGATGGTCCGAGGTAACGAGCTACCCAAGCCCCAACTAATAATCCTATTGCTAGCTGTAAGGCCTTATCTGTCAAAAGCCATGCTATGTTTTTAATTATTTTCTCTATGTTAGGGTTGTCTAAATGATTGCAAATCGATAAAGGAAGTAGCGCTAATAAATAACGTTTTATTTTGGGAGTATTTTCTTTTTTATTTATCATTTAAAGCGTTGCATCACTTTGAGAAAAGGTATTTTTGTGCGCAATATTTTTTGTATTTATATGCAGTGCTGTTACTAAATATTGTTTAATTGGGATAAAAACCGCATCGACAAATCCACCGCTCTACAATGCTTCGTCAGCGCTCCAATCGAAATGAAATCTACGCCAGTTTCTGCAATCAACGGTAATGTCTGTTCGGTAACATTACCTGAAGCCTCAAGTTTAGCTTGTCCTTTATTAATAGCTACTGCTTTGCGCATATCTT
>CAZMMN010000179.1:0-1631 GCA_964567405.1 uncultured Rickettsiaceae bacterium
GGAGATGTCCGTTATGTAAGAGCTGGCATACTTTCCATCTTTCCCTTAAAGACCTGTATTCAGCAGGAGTAAGAATGTCGCATAAGAAGTTATCTAAAGTTTTATTGTCTTTGATTGATATTATCGCATCAAGAAGGCTCGTTTCTTGTTTATTCATAATATTTATCCACTTAGGTTTATTAAAGTTAATGTCTTATTGTACTATCATACTAGTATAATAGCAAGAAAAATATTTTCATATCTTTGGTATTGCTAAACAACATAGTCATCCTGCACTCTCCTCTTAGTCATCCTGCACTTGATGCAGGATCCATGCCACATTGAGGTTAGTGGCGCTTTAAGTAATTGACCCCAAATCAAGTTTGGGTTGACCCCAAGGGGAGTTTGGGATAACCGACTGAATTCTTCTAGCAATAAAATATGTCTGCTAGTTGCAGCTGAATAGACTGGCTATCTTGCCATTTATTTAGCTTTAATTGCCCTAAAACATCTAGCTTCTTTGCTTTGGCTGATAATAATGCATCAGCAACCGGAGTACCAACCGCATTAAACGCTATGCCTTTAAGGCTTTTATGACCATATGCGTCTTTGCTTGGGGCAAGAATAAAACGTATGTGATTATTTGCTACCACATCAGCTTTCAGTACAAACATTCCTGAAAATCTAAATGTTGGCGGCACATTACCATTACCAAACGGTTCAAGGATTTTTATCTTATCTAGTAAATCAAAATTCACTGATGAGGTAGTTAGGTCGTACTCATAATATTTGGTAATATGGGCGCTACTGTCCTTCATACTACTTGCAAATCTAGCACTTAAAAATTCCTTTAACTCCTCTAATTTATCCTCAGACGCAGTAAAGCCAGCCGCCATTTCATGCCCACCACCAGCACTAATATACCCCTTTAATTTTGCCTCTAATATAGCTCCGCCATAATCTACGCCTTTAACTGATCTACAAGAAGCTTTTGCTATTCCATCTATGACTGCTATGACTGCCACAGGTTTGTTATATTTTTCTTTCAAACGACCAGCTACAATACCTATCACTCCTTGGTGCCAACCACTACCAACAACAAAAATACTATCATTATCTTCTTGCAATTTAGCAATTTCTATTGCTTCTTGCATCACCGCAAATTCTATGGCCTTTCGTTCTTGATTATATTTTTCTAATTCTTTAGCAATATCGTAGGCCTCTTCTTCATTTGTAGTTGATAATAAATTCGCCCCTAAAGATGATTTACCTACCCTTCCGCCGGCATTTATCCTTGGACCGAGCACGAATCCTAGGTCATAGCAATTTATCGCTTCATCAATTGCTGCTACCTCAGCTAAAACTTTATATCCTATATTGGTCCTTTTTTTTGCCACCTTTAAACCTTGCGCAACAAAAGTTCTATTTAGGCCGGTAAGGGTCATCACATCACACACAGTCCCTAGTGCAACCAAATCTAGATACTTAATAACATCAGGAGACTTAAAATCATGAGTAAAAAAATCAGTTTCTTTTAGCGTCTTATTCAAGGCAACAACAAATAGAAATGATACTCCAACTGCTGCTAAATTTTTATATTCACTAGTCTCATCTAATCTATTAGGATTAACAATTGCAATAGCTTTAGGTAA
>CAZMMN010000180.1:0-1600 GCA_964567405.1 uncultured Rickettsiaceae bacterium
TACTCCTACTGTTATAAATGGTGGCATTATTAATCAGAGGATGACAAATGCTTATATTGGAGAAGGTGATTATTTAATAGCTGAAGCTGATGAGTCGGACGCAACCTTTATAAAAATTCCTGCTACTATTGCGGTGATAACTAATATAGATCCCGAACATATGGATTTTTATAAAGATTTTTCTAGTTTAGTATCTGCTTTTAAAAGTTTTGTCACGAACTTGCCATTTTATGGTTTTGCAGTGTTATGTATTGATCACCCAGTTGTTCGAGATTTATCTTCGCAACTAACAGAGCGCCGAATAATTACTTACGGTATAGAATCTAGGGATGCTAACATTAGGGCCTATAATATTAAATCTGATATCACCTCATCTACTTTTGATGTAGAAATAAAATTGCCTAATGTAGATGGATCAACAATAATAGAGCAAGTTTCAATACCTGTTCCTGGCAAACATAATGTGCTTAATTCTTTGGCAGCTATTGCTATTGGAGCAGAGCTTGATTTTGGTATTAAAGCTATTAAGAATGGGTTTAAATATTTTGAAGGAGTAAAAAGGCGTTTTACTAAAGTTTGCGAGTATCGTGGAGCAGAAATTATTGATGATTATGCGCATCATCCGGTAGAAATTCAAGCCACTCTTGCTACTGCAAAATCTATAGCAGAAAAGAGAAAAAGTAAAGTTATTGCTATTTTTCAACCGCATAGATATTCAAGAGTCAAAGATCTATTTAGCGATTTTACTAAATGTTTTGCTGATAGTGACAAACTATATATAGTTGATATTTACGGTGCTGGGGAAGCTCCAATTGATGGCATAAATACAGCTGCTTTGATCAAAGAAATAGCTAAATCAGGAATGAAGCCAGAATTTATATCAGATCATGAAGATATTGCAGGAATCATCATGTCTAATGTCAATGAAGGTGACCTTGTAATTATGATGGGAGCCGGGAGTATTTCTTCTTGGGCTCATCAGTTACCAAGTAAATTTACAAATATTGCTTAGGTTATATGGATTTTCAGAAAGTTAAGGGCATATATAAAAAAGACTATAATCTAAAACATCTAACTTGGCTGAAAGTTGGAGGCAATGCAGATATATTCTTTAAACCTGAAGATATTGACGATCTTATAGAGTTTTTGAAGGAAAATAACGGTAAATTTCCTGTTAGTATAATTGGGGCTGGATCTAATGTAATTATCAGAGATAATGGGGTTGAAGGGGTCGTTATAAAGCTTGGTAGAAATTTTACAGATATAGAATTTATTGGTGATAATTTAATTGCTGTTGGTAGTGGATGTTTAAATTTTAATTTAGCAAAATTTTGTTTAGCTTCCCTCATTACAGGGTTTGAATTTTTGGTTGGAATTCCTGGTACGGTAGGTGGCGGAGTGGCTATGAACGCGGGTTCTTATGGTTCTGAGTTTAAAGATATAGTTGCTTTCGTCGAGGCTTTGGATAATCGGGGTAATTTGATAAGTTTTTCTGCTGATGAGATTGGGTTTTCCTATCGCTCTAATTCTCTACCTCAAGATTTGATTTTTACCAGAGTTTTCTTTGTCGTAAAAAATAGAAGCGATTCAGAAAAAATAG
>CAZMMN010000181.1:0-1576 GCA_964567405.1 uncultured Rickettsiaceae bacterium
AGGGGATTCGAACCCCTGACACGTTGCCGTGAACACGCTTTCCAGGCGTGCGCCTTAAACCGCTCGGCCACCTCTCCGTAATCTGTGCTAATTTTCTAGTTGCTGATTTTTATAAATACGAATGAATTCTATTACTTCGTGAGGAGTGGAACTCATATAAAAATGTTTTAGGTACTTACCGTCTTTGTCCATCAGATAGATAAACGCAGAATGATCTATCATGTAATCCTGAGCACCAGCCGCTCCAGCAGCCTTAGCATAATATACTTTAAATTTATCCGCAACTTGTTTAATTTGTTCTTTGCTGCCGGTTAACCCAATAAACTTTGGATGGAAATGCGCTAAGTATCCTTTTAGCATTTTGCTGCTGTCACGCTCAGGATCGATAGTGACAAAAACTGGCACCGCATCAATTTGGTATTTATCTAGTGTAGTTATAATATTGGAAATTTTTTGTAGGGAAGTGGGGCAAATGTCAGGACAATAGGTAAAGCCAAAATATATCAGACTTAGCCTTCCTTTTAGATTGCTGCTATGAAAAATCTCTCTATTTTGGTCTATTAACTCAAATTCCCCGCCAATTTGTGCTTCCCCTTGCAGACTATCGCCTTTCCCCGCTAGAGGTTTGGAGGGCGACTGCAAGCTGATAAGCAAGTATAAAGCTATTATAAATATAGCAGCTCCAGCAAAAAAGATAATTTTTACAATATTATTTCTCATGGAATTTTGGTAATTAGTTGTCTTTTATACAAAAGGACCAGCATCTCTTAAAACTATCTAAGATTATAGACAATGATACTCTATAAGCAATCAATATGCTTTGTTAGCTTTTAAAAATAATTAAATACTCAAAAAGTCACAGTCACATTTGATTGAGCTTGGTAGCAATATTGCGAGCTATTTGTTGAGCGCTTAAGCCAAAGTGGTTATATAAGTCTTTATATGGTGCAGCTGCTCCAAATTGATCAACTCCAAAAAACATGCCATTTTCTCCAATAATGCGATGCCAGCCGAAATGGCTGCCAGCTTCAATAGCAACTTTTAGCCGGCTATTATCTAATAAGCTTTTAATGTAATCGACGTCTTGCTTAAAGAAAAGCTCGAAGCATGGCACTGATACTACTCTAGATTTAAAGGCGGCTAATCGTAAAATCTCCGCCGCTTCTTTAGCAATCATCACTTCTGACCCAGAAGCGAAAATAGTAACATCTAGCGGTTTATCTTTATCGTTAGTTATGGCAATATTTGGTGTAGGTTCGTTGCCATAGGCAATAATATAAGCGCCGTAACTGCAGAGGTTATAATCTAATTTAAATATTGCTCTGAGCTGCGACACCGGTTGCCGCGTTAAAACTAGCATAGATGGTCCAGAAGAGTTACGTAAAGCTATTTGCCAGCATTCCACAGTTTCAACACAATCAGCAGGTCTTAAAACTAACAAATTAGGTAGTGCCCGCATTGCTGCGAGATGTTCTACTGGTTGGTGAGTTGGTCCATCTTCTCCTACTCCGATTGAATCGTGGGTCATAATATATATGACCTGCTTTCCCATGAGCGCGGCAAGCCTAATGCTCGG
>CAZMMN010000182.1:0-1548 GCA_964567405.1 uncultured Rickettsiaceae bacterium
AGTCCTCCAGTTACAATATAGCTTGCATCTTCTACTGCTACTTCAGTTTCCTTAATATTCTCAAAGGTTAACGAGACTTTTCCTATATGTTTAGCTTGCTGCATGTACCGCATTGCCTGCTCTACATCATTTATAGTAAATTCTTTTACTGGAAGTTCAGATATATTACCGCTTTTAACCATATCCATAATCTCATATAACAATGCGGAAATACCTTTGTTGTCTATGTCACTAAGATCATACATATAAAACTCTGCATCTGGACGCTCCTTATTAAATTTTTCTTTATCCCATACATTAAGTTTACCTATCTCACAGAAACGTCCACCTTCTTTTAAGATACTAACACTGTTGCTAACAAACTCTCCATTTAAGCTATTCAATATCACATCCACTCCCGCTCCATTAGTATCAGTCTTAATCTGATCTTTAAAACTTAAATCCCTAGAACTATATACGTGCTTTATTCCGTTAGCTTTTAAAAAATCCCATTTACTTGGATGAGCGGTTGCATAAATTTCAGCTCCTATAGATTGAGCAATTCGCACTGCTGCTTGTCCGACCCCACCAGCAGCATTGTGGATTAATATCCTGTCACTTATTTTTAGATGAGCGCATTTTAATAACCCATACGCAGCTGTAATATATGCTACAGGCAAAGTAGCACCTGCTGAAAAACTTAAATTAGCTGGTTTAGGTATTAACAATTCTTGTGGAACTATTACATCAGTTGCGATTCCCCCACCGCCAGGTTTATATACTATAACTTCATCACCTGCTTTAAAGTTTGTTACATTCTTTCCAATATCTTTTACTATCCCAGCACATTCGTATCCAAAAACCACATCTTCAGCTAATTTAGTATTGCTAGGATCTTCTATCGCTCTCATCATTCCGAGCATTCTTAGTAAATCTCTAAAATTAACTCCACTTGATATTACTTTGACTCTTACTTCATCATCTGCCAATAATGGCAATTGTAAGTCCTTCATATGGAGACTCGTTATCACTCCATAAGTCGATAAACTCAATATTTTAGTATTACCGCTTGCCAATTTTGATATATCGAAGTTTTGCAATCTGGCTACATATCTTTCACCATTGTTGTAAACAACTTGAGTTTCTTCTCCTGAAAGGAGCAGCTCTGAAGTAATTTGCTTAGCGTCTTCAGTCAGGTTAGAATTAAAATCTAAATCTAGACAAATAACAGGGATCTCAAATTCTAATACTAATGTATTGCCAACCCCCCAGATAACACTTTGCCATAGCGACTCTCCTCTTTTTGTTCCTTTAGTTACTAGTAGCAGTTTAGTATCTAGATTGTTATCCTTAATGTATTGATTATTTATTAAAATAGTTATGTTATATAGATAAACTATGTTATCAAACCTAGTTGCTTCAGCGTTAGTATGTAATACGTTAATGTCTTCTCCAGACATTATAGTCACACTACCTGCATATTTACTAAGACTATTCTTAAGTTGTTCAGCTATGCCCAAACCATCAGAAATGATCAAACAATTACCAAGAGATTTGTTTTGAATGGCA
>CAZMMN010000183.1:0-1528 GCA_964567405.1 uncultured Rickettsiaceae bacterium
ATACACAGCTTGAATTTTATCGCTAATAGGATGAACAGCCATAATACCGATATCAGACTTTTTATCTTCAGCAATAATCTTTGACTTGCCGGTTTTTAGATCAAGCTCTCTTAAGGCTGCAGTGTTACGATTCCTACTATCTAATAAATAAACATTAGAACCACTATTATCAAAGCCAATAATTCCAGTATTAGTAACATCTTCAGCATCTACCTTCATAAAAGGCTTCCACTCTGAATTTTTATATTCAAAATATTCTTCCGCTGACTCCTCGTTAGTTAGCACTGCAAAGCGAGGCGTCAAATCATTGTCGATAATAAAACCAGAAAATCTGTCGTTTTGTACTAGCAACTCCTTTTTGCTGGTGCGTATATCAAGTTTATAAATATCGAAATAACGCTTATCACGCTCGTTCATACTTATAAGCACTTCGTGAGGTTTATTGTGACTGGCTCCAGCAACGCCAGCCCTAACTCCCTTTAACGGAGTGAGCAGATTTGTGCTGGAAGTTTTGATATTATAGCTATAGATACGAGAATTTTCATCGCCCTTTTCATCCTGCGTATATAATATATGCTCATTATCATAACACCACATATAACCGCGGATGCCACGATCCTTATCTTGCGTTACTACTTTTGCATTTAAAGGATCACTAATGTCAGCTATCCAAACATTAAGCACTCCATCTTTAGGAGCAATATAGCTAATATATTGTCCATCGTGGCTAAGCTTGACGCTTGTTTTATCGGGGTTACCAAATAACACTTGCCGTGGGATCAGGGGCTTATTAACGTCTGACATAGATACCATTGGGATTAAAAAAATGAAAAAAAGAGATAGTTTCTTAAGATACTTCATAGCTATATTATAAAAATATTACTTAAGATAAGCATAAAAACCTAGGCTAGATAAGTCAATTAATATAAGGCGTTTCAGGAAAGAGACTTAGTATATGCATCCATTACTGAGTTTATTTCACCATCCATCACTATTTTACCTTTCTCCATCCAGATACCTCGATTACAAATGTCGCGCATAATCTGTATATTATGTGAAGATAGAATCATAATACGAGTTTTACTTATCAAATCCATCATGCGCCCTCTTGCTTTTGCAATAAAAGAAGCATCACCGGCGCCAATCATTTCATCCATAATCATAATATCTGGAGTAATACAAGTAGCAATCGCAAAAGCAAGGCGCAAAAACATTCCGGTAGAATATGTACGCGCAGGAAGATCTATATATTCTCTCAGTTCAGAAAATTCTATAATCTCCTCAACTTTAGATTTAGCCTCAGCAAAAGTTAGCCCCATAAAGACGCACCGCAGAATAATATTTTCATAGCCAGAAGATTCAGGATCCATACCCATAGTAATATCGGTAAGAGAGGAAATATAACCATCAATTTTTACGCTACCAGCCGTTGGTTCATAGACTCCAGACAAAAGCTTTAACAAAGTGCTTTTACCCGCTCCATTGTGACCAATGATTCCTATTCTATCACCTTCTTTGATCTCAAGAT
>CAZMMN010000184.1:0-1020 GCA_964567405.1 uncultured Rickettsiaceae bacterium
GCAAGCTGAATCTACGCGAAAAAGAGTTGGTTGAACTATACCTATCGGAGGAAATAACCCCAGATAATATAAAGAACAGCTTAAGCTTACTGGCTAAATTACTATATAAGCATTATAATAGAAAGGTTTGGATACTAATTGATGAGTATGATACGCCAATCAACAGCGCATATAGAAATTTTGGCAATAATGAAAAAGAATTTCACCAAGCGCTAGATCTTTTTAGAGGCATGATGAAGGGAGCCTTTAAAAAAGAAACGGGCATGCCAGAATTGCCAATAGATCGGGGAGTAATTACAGGCATTTTGCGTATAGCCAAAGCTGAGCTATTTTCGGGGTTAAATAATGTTAGCGAATATACCTTGCTTGATGAAAATTTTAGCGACCTGTATGGTTTTACTCAAGATGAAATAGATGAATTACTTACAGAGGTACCAACTACAATTGAAAAGACACAGATTAAGGATTGGTATAATGGCTATACATTCGGGGGAGAGATAATATATAACCCATGGTCTATTATGCAGTGTCTTGCACGCAAAGGTAAGTTAGACAATTACTGGTTAGACAGTGGAGGTACGGGTTTAATAGACAAAATACTCATATCTGATGAAATGCAAGAGAATTTACAGCAACTTGCTGCGGGGAAAAGCATTATTACTCCAATTACTAATCAAATTGTATTTAATGATATAAATAAGCCAATTGGTTTATTTAGCTTACTGTTATTTAGCGGCTATTTAAATGCTGCTCCTGTTGAACCAGAAGAAAATATTTATGCTTTATCCGTACCGAACAAGGAAGTAAAATATATTTACGAGAGAAGAGTTTTAGAATGGGTGACTAATAAATTAAACATCGATAGCTCGCTTTATTACTCATTTATTAGCTTACTGCCCGTAGGAAAGATAGAGGAATTCAAAGAACGCTTGCAAGAATTACTGTTAAATTCTACCAGCTTTCATCAAACAGGAGAGAAAAAGGCAGAGCTATTCTATAGCGGTTTTATGCTAGGGCTGG
>CAZMMN010000184.1:1030-1526 GCA_964567405.1 uncultured Rickettsiaceae bacterium
TAATAGAAAGCGAGTCAGAATCAGGGGCGGGCAGAGCTGATATTATAATGATTCCCAAGCCTAGCAAAGGAGAAAGAGCAATAATCATAGAATATAAGGCAGCAAAAAAAGAGGCAGACTTAACCCAATTAGCCAGAACCGGACTAAGCCAGATTATCAACAAACAATATGATATAAAAATAAGACAATACCAGAATGTTAAGCAAATTATCAAAATCTCAATAGCTTTTTGCGGCAAAAACATGGACTTGCAATATCACATTGATGAGGCATAGCAGTTGTTTTGATATTATGTTTGACCTCAATTAACTGTTCTGATTAAAGTAATGAAAAAATAGGATAATAGATGAACGAAAAGCTTGTGAAGTTCTTGATGAATGAGCGACCAAATAGCGATAGGTGGTCTATAATGGCTAAAGCCTTACCCAAAGAAATTGACAAAATTGTGGCTGAGATAGTCGGCATTGTAAATAAATGCGATCCTTTGCATCTTCTC
>CAZMMN010000185.1:0-1515 GCA_964567405.1 uncultured Rickettsiaceae bacterium
ATTTAGCAAAGAGCTGAAAAGCCGATATATTCAGGTTTATCTAGGTAAAAATTTTAGGTCAATTTTTTATTGAGATCAAACAACTGACTTATTTTGTTTAACGACGATCTATGCGCAATAAGAAGTCCGTTGTCGGTATTAACAACTATAATATTATCAATCCCAATTACGGAAGTTAATTTATTAGTTGATCTGATATAAGAATTCGTCACATTGTGAGTAACCACATTGCCTATTAAATAATTATTATCTTTATCTTTCGAGCTCATATGCCAAATTGCTCCCCAGTTACCTAGATCGTGCCAGCCAAATTTTCCTTCAATCATAATTATATTTTCTATTTTTTGGATAATAGCTTTATCAAATGATAGGGAGGGAAGAGGGTGATACATTTCTTCATTCATGATAGTGAAAGCAAAATTACTGATAGACTTAAGAAAGGAGGCGTGAATTTGATAAAATGCAGTTCTCTGCAATCGCCTGCATTGCCTTAAAATAAAATTAGTATCATAAATAAAAATGCCAGAATTCCAAAAATATCCTCCTTCTTTTATATAACTTTTAGCTTTAGCAAGACTTGGTTTTTCAGCGTATTTTTCTACCTTATAAACACCCCCAGGCATTAGGTTTTTTACTTTGATATACCCATACTCTGGTTGAGCGAAAGTAGGCTTAATTCCAATGGTAAGGAGCGGGTGCTGATCTTGCTCTATAAGTTTTTCTATGGTTAATAAATATTCCTTTTCGTTGCTGATGTGATGATCACTAGGCAATAATAAAACTTTGCTAGCGGCGCTTTGTTTGGCAATTAAGGCTGCTATAATAGCACAAGGCAAAGTATTGCGCGGGTACGGCTCAACCATCAGCTCAGCCTTTATGCCAATTTCTTGAATTTGCTGAGCTGCTAGAAATTTATGCTCTTGCCCTACTATTATTGTTGGGGTACCAAAGGACTTATTTCTAATTAAAGTATTTTGTAGTAAGCTGAGACCATTTTCAGCTTTCATAAATTGTTTAGGATATTTGCTAAGCGACAAAGGCCATAATCTCTTCCCCAGCCCCCCAGCCATGATTACTGGTTTAACTTTCATGGGCGATTTTAATAATCTTTTATAATGCGTATTTAGCTAATAACTTTATTATTAGTCGCCACAAAAATGCAAGTAAAAATTGTAAATGCTGGTATATAAGCTACTATATCTATCATTTGCTATAGGCAAGTTTTATCTTTTTTTCGTATTAGCAGCATCAAGCATTATTTAACTTAAGATATCGTAAAATAACTCTTGACAGAGGACAGGTAGTTAGATAATATGCTCTTACTATACAAAGAGCTTTAATAAGCTTTTTAAGCTGTTTCAAAAGTAAATAATCAGATAAAGGTAGTGACAGCAAACATAATTATCACTACAAGTGATATTTAAACCTGTCAATTTTTTTATAAAAATTGAGACAGAATTAAACTTGAGAGTTTGATCCTGGCTCAGAACGAACGCTGGCGGTATGCTTAACACA